>JAQCAK010000222.1 GCA_027621895.1 Pseudomonadota bacterium
TGCGCCCACGTCATCGAGTAAGCCTTTGGTTTCAGGTTCTCTTGTTCTTCCACCGGTTTCTGCGGAACAACGTACTCGCGCAGTTTACTGTTGGGAGAGAACACCCCATGGAATCTTGTTAGATTCACCCGTGGTTTGGGGACCAGCGCCGCCAGCCGCCCCATGAATTCCATTGGGCTGAGCACCACATGAGTGGTGCCATCATCGTACGGCGTCTTGAGCGCGATGACGACAGCCCTGTGAACCCATGGCCTCCATGAGCAGTTCATCGCCTTCCTGGATATTGAGCGCATTGGTCAGCTTCACGACAGATGAAGCAAAGCCAGGCGCACGCCCCTGGCTCTCGGCAATGGCACGCCGCTGGGTGATTTTTTGAATCCTGGTATTCATGTCATTCTGCACAAGACGATCTCTCAGCTCCCGATCAGCAATCCTGCCGTCTTTCTCCCCCACATAGTGACGGACCTTGTCGGGCAGGCTGTAGGCTTCGCTTCTCCCACCCTGCGAACCTGAAATATTGATCCCGGCGTGAGTCGACCGCTCAAACTGCAGCAATCGCTTGCCTACCGTCCAGCCCCGGTCAACTCCGCCAATCACATTGCTGACAGAGGTGACCGCGTCTTCGAACACGGTTTCGCAAAAGGGGGACGCGCCCGAGATAAGCCGGATAGGATGCACACTCACGCCTGGCTGATGCATGTCGACAAGCACAAGACTGATACCTTCATGCTTTGGCTTGTCGGGTGAGGTACGGACCAGCACGAAGATGTAGTCGCAGTACGTCGCATCTGACGTCCACGTTTTCCTGCCGTTAATGACATAGTTGTCGCCATCTCTGACTGCTTTTGTCGACAAGGATGCCAAATCAGAACCAGCACCAGGTTCTGAGTACCCCATTGCCCAGGCACCCTCGCCTCGCGCGCAGATCGGCAGCCAGCGTGCTTTCTGCTCATCTGTCCCGAACTCAAGTATCGTCGGGCCAATGTAATTCACACATCGTCCCGTCAGGGGCGGTCGCGCATCAATGCGCTTCATTTCATCGATCAGGATGCTGTACTGCTCCCGGTCAAGATCTGCCCCGCCGTACTCCTTTGGCCAGGTTGGTACGGTCCAGCCCTTCTCGATCATCCGGTCGAGCCAGACACGCGTATCCGGTTCGAGTTCAATGGACTTGCTGCCAATTGGTACATATCCCGGCCCCCGCGCACCAGGCGGGCAGTTCTGCTCGAGCCATGCACGGGTTTCTTCACGGAAATCACCCACGGTCACTGCACCTCAAACTGGAAGTGCTTGCCTTTCCGTACCACCTTTCCTGCGGAAGGTGAGGCGAAGTGAGTACCAAACACCAGCAGGCCCTCATCCGCGTATGTGCCCAGCTGCTCAACCCGGGTCTGTTGTGCCATGGGTGTATCCCAGTCGGCTTCACATTCCCAGTAAGGCTCTTCCATCTGGCAGGGATGATGAAGAAAGTCACCGGTAATGACCGCACGCTCTCCCTTCGAGGAGATCACAACACTGACATGCCCCGGCGTATGACCTGGCGTAGGCACAAGCGAGATCTCATTGCAGATTGGTTCATTAACGTCGACAAATCTGGCAAGTCCCGCATCAATGACCGGCTGAATCGAATCAACAATGAACTCTTCGTAGAGCGGGTTACTTCGCTGGGCATCGGTGTACTCCCATTCAGTTTCCCCAAACAGGTACTCTGCCTGCGGGAAGGTGGGCACCCACCTGTCACCTTCAAGCTTCGTGTTCCAGCCGACGTGGTCCGTATGCAGGTGCGTGCAAAGCACTGTATCAATGGATTCAGGCGGATAACCTGCCGCAGCCATGTCATCCATGAACTTTGTCTGCAGGTTTGCCCAGAACTCCATCGCCCGCTGCTTGTCGTTGCCAAGACAGGTATCAACAACGATTGTCTTCGTCGGGGTGTCCAGTACCAGGGCATGAATGCTGATTCGGCAGTTTCCATTCTCATCAGCGAAATGAGGCTGCAGCCATGGCATGGCCAGGATGTTTTCTTTCGTTGCATCAGGAAGCAGGAACATTGGTCCCGTCGTCTCCCCTTCCACAATCCGCGTGACTTTCACATCACCAATCTGCCAGACATTTTCTGCCATTAACTGCTCCTTTATCGCGATAGAATCGTCACGCCACTGATACCGGGCGCACCATAGACATGTGTGTAGGCGACCCTGGGGTCACCTTCAACCTGGCGGTTGCCGGCATCACCACGCAACTGCAGGACATTCTCATAAACCTGGCGAAGCCCGGATGCACCAATCGGCTCGCCATTGGCAAGACAGCCACCGTCCGTGTTAACAGGAAAGCGGCCACCAATCTCTGTCTCGCCATTCGCGAGCATGACTTCCTGTTCGCCATGATCACAGAAACCGTTTTCCGCCATGTGCATGATCTCAGCACCGGACTCCGTATCCTGCAGCTGCGCAAGGTCCACATCTTCCGGCCCGAGTCCTGCCATCTCATAAGCGGCCTTTGACGCATCAATCGTCGGCCCATCGCCTTCTTCCAGCGATAGTGACGGCGCTGTCACTTCGAAACTACCGAATCTGCGCGAACGTACGATGGCGGAACGGAGGTAAATCGGACGCCGCGTGTAGCGGTGTGCAATATCGGCGCGGCACAGCACTAGTGCTACTCCGCCTTCACCCGGATTGCAGAACATGAATTGCGTTAACGGATAGGACAGCATCGGGGACTGCAGGATCTCGTTTTCGGACAGCGCCTTCCTGCGCCAGGCCATCGGGTTCTTCTCCCCGTTTCGAAACGCCTTGGCAGCAACCCGCGCCAGCGAATCACTGGTGATCCCGTATCGTTCCATGTAACGATTGATTTTCATCGCGAAAAACTGGGTCGTCAGCGCAAGACCACTACCGCCGTACCAGTTGCGACCGTTACCACCCGGACCTGCAGGTGAAAAAGCACCACGCGGATGCTTGTCAAAACCGATCGCAATGCCGAGGTCGTAGATTCCGCTGTGAATTGTGTTGTACGCGGAAAAGAGCGCAGAGCCACCCGTCGCACATCCGTTTGTCACGTTTATGAACTGCAGTCCGGTAAGGCCCAGCATTGACACCATCCGGTCAGGGTCACCTGCTGCGCGGCTGCCACCATAGGCAAACTGGATGTCACTCCATTCGACACCGGCGTCCTTGCAGGCTGCACGAACAGCCACCGCGCCCTGCTCCATGCCACTTACGCCCTCGTGCCGCCCAAAGGGATGCATCCCGATTCCAACAATCGCAACATCGGTCATGATATTCTTCTCGCCGATAAATAAGTATCACATGTTATATTTAAAGCTGTCGTTTCATCAACTGAATATCAAAGAGGGAGTCCATGAGCGAACTGGACATGAAAAGCTTCAACGAAAAGATCATCGAGGAATTTCGAGCCAATGGTGGCAAGGTTGGCATGTTCGCGGACTATCCCATGGTGATTCTTCACACGATCGGTGCAAAATCCGGTAAGCCACACCTGGTGCCCCTGGTGCTCACAATCAATGAAAAAGATGAATGGATCCTGTTTGCCACTTTTGCCGGGTCACCGACCAACCCCGCGTGGGTCTACAACCTCCGGGCTCATCCGCAGATAAACATTGAATACGGTACGGAGACCTTTGCCGCCAACGTAATCGAACTGGAAGAATCCGCGGCACAAGCCATTGTCAATGAACATACCAGCCACTCGGAGCAGTTTGCAGGCTACGTGACGTCAGCGGCACCGCGACGCATCCCGGTCTTCAGGATCGATCGTCTATAACCTATTGCGCGGTCATACCTGCATCAATCGTAAATTCAGCGCCTGTTACATAGCTCGCTTCATCTGACGCGAGATAAACGACATTCGCTGCGATATCGTCCGGGCTTCCAGCTCTGGCGAGGGGGATGCGTGATGCGGGAATACGCGAATCAAGACCATCACTGCCGACAGCAGCAGCCTGCATGTTCGTCCAGATCACACCTGGGAATATCGTGTTGCAGCGGATGTTGTCCGGTGCACCATCAATTGCAATCGATCGGCTCATCGCGCGAACACCACCTTTGGCGGCCGCGTAAGCACCACACCGGGCCAGGCCAACAAGCGCGGCAACCGAAGACAGGTTGATGATGACACCCCCGTCACCCTGATCACGCATCTGGCGCATTGCCATTTGACTGCCAAGGAACACACTGGTGAGGTTCACGCTGACCTGCCGGTTGAATTCTTCCAGGGTCAGTTCCGTAAACGGCTTCAGGATGGCAATACCCGCATTGTTAACCAGCACATCAACCCGATCGTAAGATTCAACCGCTGCCTCACGTACTTTGTCCCAGCCGTTTTCATCCACGACATCCTGCTTCAGTGCAATGGCGTCACCACCGGATTTCCTGATGGCATCGGCGCAGGCTTCAGCACCTTCCCCATCAATGTCTGTGACCACAACCCTGGCGCCTTCACGCGCAAGCATATGCGCGCTTGCATAACCAAGCCCGGGGTTCGACGCACCGCCGGTGAC
>JAQCAK010000223.1 GCA_027621895.1 Pseudomonadota bacterium
AAGCGGATGTGTCCTGGGAAATCACCAGCAGTTCACGAACCCCGGCATCCACCAGTCGCTGCGCTTCATCCATGACATCGCCAATGGGACGGCTGACCAGGTCACCTCGCATGGACGGGATAATGCAGAAGCTGCAACGGTGATTGCAGCCCTCGGATATTTTCAGATAGGCATAGTGGCGCGGGGTCAGCTTGACGCCCTGTGCCGGAACCAGGTCCGTGAAGGGGTTGTGGCTGTCGGCTGCTGGCGGTGGCACATACTCATGGACGGCACCCACCACCTGCTCGTACTGCTGGGGACCGCTGACAGCGAGTACCCCCGGGTGTGCGGCTCGAATGATACTCTCGTCCTTGCCCATGCAGCCCGTCACGATCACCCGGCCATTCTCGCTCAGGGCTTCTCCGATGGCATCCAGTGATTCCTGCTTGGCGCTGTCAATAAATCCGCAGGTGTTGACCACCACCACGTCAGCACCCTCGTAACTGGGTGAAATATCATAGCCGTCCAGCTTCAGCTGGGTGAGGATGCGTTCGGAATCGACCAGCGCCTTGGGACAACCCAGGCTGACAAACCCGACGGTAGGATTGGTTTTTTTCATCGCCGCATTATAGCGGCCACAGGGCGTGCCGGCAGGAAAATCTGCCGGCGTGATATCCTCAAACTTTCAGCGTCGACCGGACAGACCATGAATCTTGCAGAGCAGATATCACACAGCAAAAAGCAGAGTTTTGCCGGGATGGATATTCCCTGGCTGGTGGAGCAGTGGGTCAATCGAACGCCAGATAAACCGGCAATGATCTGGGAACCCTTTGAAGGAGAGCCGGTCACCTGGACCTATGCTGAACTCTCTTCCCAGGCCAGGCGATTCGCACAGGGTCTCGCCGAGCGAGGCGTCAGGGCTGGCGAGTTCGTGATCATTCACCTGGACAACAGCCCTGAGTTCGTTGCTGCCTGGTTTGCCTGCGCTTACCTCGGCGCCGTCGCCGTATCAACCAACACCCGCTGTGTTGCCCGTGACCTCGAGTACTTCGCCGACCATACCTCTGCGGTCTGTGTGATCACCCAGCCGAACCACGCGGCCATGATCAGCAGTGCCTGCCAGTCCATCAATTTCATGATTGTGACCGACAACAATGCCGGTGAACCCGCAGACATCGATGCGGACATTGACCATGTCGCCTTCAGCGAGGTGTTCGCCGCCAACCCCATCGATCTGCTGCCCACCGATCCCATGCGCAACCTTTCGGTGCAGTTTACCAGTGGCACAACTTCCAGACCCAAGGCGGTGTTATGGACTCACGCCAACGGTCTCTGGGCCGGCAAGATCGGCGCGGTACACCTGCGGTTACTCCAGGATGACCGGACACTGATCTTCATGCCGCTGTTTCATACCAATGCGCAGGGCTGGTCCATGCTCCCCACCATCTGGAGCGGCGGCACTTTTGTGCTGCAGCCCAGGTTCTCTGCATCCCGATTCTGGGACCTGTCGCTCAGGTACCAGCTGACATGGCTGTCCACCATCCCATTCGCGTTCAAGGCGATTGCGGGACAGCCGGTGCCTGAACACCATTACCGTTTCTGGGGAACGGGCGCTTACATCCCGGCGCTGGAAGCGCACTTGCAGACAAAAATTATCGGCTGGTGGGGAATGACGGAAACCCTGACCCAGGGCATTATCTCGGACTTCGATCATCCCGGCGCAGCCGGCAGCATCGGCCGGGTCGCGCCGGAATACGACATCGAGATCCGGGATGCGCAGGGTGCTGTCGTAGGCCCCGGCGAGCGCGGCCTGCTGTTTATTCGCGGTGTCAGGGGCGTTTCCCTGTTCAAGGAGTACTACCGGAATGAAGAAGCCAACGGTAAGGCGTTCGACGCCCAGGGTTTCTTCGACACGGGCGATATCGTTCGTTCAGACGAGCAGGGCAACCTGTTCTTCAGCGACCGTGACAAGGACATGCTGAAGGTGGGTGCCGAGAATGTCGCCGCCTCCGAGATAGAAAGCGTCATCAACCAGACCGGCCTGGTGACCGAGTGTGCGGTGGTGGGCCAGAAGCACCCCATGCTTGATGAAGTACCCGTGGTATTCGTGATCCCGGCACCCGGATCTGATGGCAGCCTGGCCGATAAAATCCTGGCGCACTGCCAGGCCAACCTGGCGGACTTCAAGGTTCCCCGCCAGGTGATCCTGGTCGATGAACTGCCTCGATCAACCCTGGAGAAGGTCGCAAAGGCAGAGCTGCGCAAGCAGCTGCCGCCGCTTTCAGCCTGAACTGCTACAACCCGAGGAACGACCTGATCAGTACCGCGACCTGGTCGACGTAATCCGGCTCAAGATGAATGTGATGGGGGCCGTCCATCCGCTCGACTGTCAGGTTGGGATGGTGCTGGAGGGCATCCGGGATCTCTCCCTGGTACCAGGTGTCACCCTGCTCGGCAACGATCAGCAACGCCGGACTGGTGCTGTCTTTTAGCAACAGGTCAATCTGTTCCCGGCTGTGCCGCAGGGGTGTGGGATAGCGAATCCGTGGATCAGTCCGCCAGGTGACACCACCCTCGACGGCTTTTGAACCCCGGGCAACCAGAACCCGGGAGGCATCCAGGGTCTGGTCGGTAACATCCGTGACCCGCATTGCCATGGCCTCCTGGCTGTCGAATACCCGTGCCTGGTGATGCGGTTTGAGAATCTTTTCGATCGCCAGGCGACTCTGTTCGATCCGGTCTTCAGGCGTGTTGCCACCGGTGGCCAGAAAGCCATCGATATGCACCGCGCTGCGAACCCGGTCCGGAAACATGGCCGACAGCTCGCTGGCGATGGCACCACCCATCGAATGACCGATCAGGTGAAACTGGTGCCAGTTGAGGCAGTTGGCCACTGCCAGCACGTCCTGGATGTCATAGAGCGGATGATAGTGAACCCCCGGCGCCCGGTGCGCCGACCTGCCGTGTCCGGCAAAATCGAGGGCGATCAGGTTGACCTCGGGCAACAGCGGTGCCAGCCGGTCAAAGGTATTGGCATTGTCCAGCCAGCCGTGAAGACCAATTACCGGCTCACCGTTCGGATCCCCCCACTGTTTTGCGCACAGCCGGAGACCCAGCACATCGAACTCAATCTCGGTGCCGGTGGCAGCCATCCTGTCGGCAGCTGTTGTATTCATCTGGATTCTTCCCGCAAAAAAGCGCGACATCTTACTCGAAATCCAGCCCGCGAGATATTTTCAGGTAGCTGACCCGGCCATGTTCTCAAGCGGGATCGACAGATTGACCCGGGTCTGCGCCAAGGTCTCCCAGTGAAGTTCAGCGTGCATTTCCTCTGCTCGACTCTGAATATTGTAGAGCCCGTTACCCCGACTCACGGTTTCCAGGTCGAAACCCCTGCCGTCATCCCGATACTCAAGGTGTATGCCCCTGTCATCTACCAGGACACGCAACCTGACGTTCTGTGCACCCGCATGCTTCGCCGTGTTGTTAATCAACTCCCTGAGCATGCTGAGAATATTCAGATAATAGAAAGACGGGATTTCCCGAATGCCCTCTTCCAGCTGGTCTTCGACCACACACTGCAGTCCCGCCGCCCAGGAGGACTCCACACAGATACTGCGGAGCTCTCCCGCGAGCTGGCTGACACTCACCGGTTCCTGCTTGATCGCGGTCATGATTGCGCCCAGCAGGTGGATCGTGTCGGAAGCCAGGCGCTTTGATTCCGGGTCCGTCGACCGGTAAACGAGCGACAGCAGTTTGCTGCCCACCTGGTCGTGCAGGTCACGGCGGATGCGTTCCCGTTCCAGAAGCTGCCCCCTGGCAACCCCGTCGCGATAGTCGAACATGCGCACAAACAATCGCTGCAGGGAGTTCAGCAGGTCGACGTCGTCCTCTGTGAAAATTCTTGAGCCCTGGTCTGCGTACTGCAGCAAGTAACCATCGGCAAACTCGTTGGCAGCCACCCTCAGACTCTGGCCCCTTTCCGCCAGTCCTGTTTCGCTTCCGCCCTGTATCTGTTCCAGGGTAAGCGGGCGAAACACACCGTTCAGGAGATCCCTCCAGACGTTTTCAGGAGAGCGACCCCGCAGCGCTCCTTCCACCAGCGCATCGGCGGCTTCACCAAAAACACCCTCGTAATCCTTCATTCTCAGCCTGGTCAGGCGACCCCAGAGCCACTGTCGCAGCGGCAGATAAACAAACAACAGCAGCACTGCCATGATGACCGTGGAGGTCGTCAGGTTGATATTCAGCAGGTACACCAGGACCGCGTCCAGGGCAATAAATCCGATCGGCACCAGGGTCCACTGGTAAACTGCACCCACGTGGCGTTCCAGGCTGAGAATCTTCAGGCGGGGCACACCCGCAGCCAGCAGCAGAAAGCCGATCACCAGCAGGGTTGTGGTCCAGGTTCGGGATGCGAGGGCCTCGTATCCCAGCAGCAACGGCACCAGGTAGAGGGCGAGAAAACCGACGGGGGTCATGACCGCGGCAAAGGCAATCCATAGCACCTCCGCTCG
>JAQCAK010000224.1 GCA_027621895.1 Pseudomonadota bacterium
ACGGGGTGGTGACAAAACCCAGCGAGTAAAAGTACCAGAACCCATCTGTTTTCCTGATCGGGACATCCCAGCCGCACTCTGCAAACACGGCACACTGCCAGGTAAAAACCGCCTCACGGGACAGCTGACCCGCCAGCAAAGCGCCAATGATGCGCCTGAGCGTCGCTGAATCGGGGGGCTCAACCAGCAGCATCAGCCAGCATAAAGGGTGTAAACACATCATGACTCCAGACACCCAGCCACTTTTCACCAGTCTCAGGATGCGGAGCCTCATCCAGGGATTCAGCCAGCTGGTAGTAGACGTTCCTGGATACGCGCGCTTCCATGCCGTCGCGTACCAGCACATAGGGAACCCACTGGTCACCCTGCTGGGTCATGCGCATGGGATGCTCGTTATCCAGCGGGAAGACCTCGCCCATGTCAGTGGTCATGGTGAGCTGTCGACCAGTACCGTCCCCTGCTTCATCCATCAGAACCACCTGGAATGGCACATCTTCAACGGTGATTCGGCACTTCTCAACCGGGGTTACCAGAAAGTAGTTATCACCCTCACGGCGCAGCACAGAGGAAAACAGGCGAACCAGTCGCGGCCTTTTGATAGGTGTACCACCATAAAGCCAGCTACCCTCGGCGGTAATCACCAGGTCAATGTCCTTTTCGTTTTCAGGATGCCAGAGATGCACCGGTGGCAAGCCGTCGGTCTTTACCTTGTCGAGTTCTGACATCAGGGAGTAAGGCAAATCCTGCATGGATAGGACCTTTCAACAGAGTTCAGCCACATTGTATCAGGCTGCCAGCATACCCTCGGCCTTCACAAACTCGATGACCTTGTCCAACCCGTCCTGGTCCTTCAGATTGGTGAAGATAAACGGCCGGTCTCCACGCATCTTTTTCGCATCCCGTTCCATCACTGACAGATCTGCGCCGACCAGTGGAGCGAGATCGATCTTGTTGATGATCAACAGGTCCGATTTGGTGATACCGGGACCACCCTTGCGGGGAATCTTGTCACCCGCGGAGACATCAATGACATAGAGTGTCAGATCGGATAACTCCGGGCTGAAAGTCGCTGCCAGGTTATCACCGCCACTTTCGATCATGATCATATCCAGGTCGGGAAACCTGCCCTGCAGGTCATCCACGGCATTCAGATTCATGGAGGCATCCTCCCGGATCGCCGTGTGTGGGCAACCACCTGTCTCAACGCCAATGATCCGGGATGCATCCAGGGCCTCATGGCGTGTCAGGAACTCTGCATCCTCATGGGTGTAGATGTCATTGGTAATCACGGCGATATCCAGCTGATCGCGCAATGCCATGCACAGGCACCGGACCAGCGCCGTCTTGCCGGATCCCACGGGTCCGCCAATACCCAGTCTAAGTGGTGGTTTCTTGCTCAAATTCTTCTCCAGTACAAACGTTGAATTCCATCACGAGCGATACAGCCGGGCTTCCAGGGTTTCATGCCGGGATGACAGTATCGCCAGGGCAGGCAGTGACTGGCCGAAAGACCACTGCCGGGGTTCCTGCTGCGCCAGTTCACCGGCTACCTGGCCTGCCTGTTTAACCGCAGGTTCGATCTCCACAGCGAGACTTGCCAGCATCTGCTGGGATACAGTCTGCCCCAGCGGCACCGTCTTGGTGGCGGCAGCTACCTGGTTTTCCACGAAACAGAAGCAGAAGCCAGTGGCCAGCGCCTCATCCTGAATACCCCATACTGCCCCGGCGCAACCAAACACCGTCGCAAAACTGGGGTTAGTCATCTCAGGCAGCACCACATCCAGCGATTTCAGCAGGCGTACCAGCGATCGTCCCATGTCCTTGTCTTCCAGCAACAACTCACTGGTTTCCCGACTGGCTGCCAGATAGACGTCCAGGCTGCTGATGGTCGCTGCATCGTTGACTCGCCAGGCCGAGGCGGCGCGGAGCATGGCGGGCAAATCCAACTGGGCGAAGCTGTCTTCAAATATCCCGCGAATCCAGGCTGCGGCGGAGGTCTTATCGGTCACGAAATGGTCGTGAATCGCCGACTCCAGCCCCTGTGAATAGGCATAGGCACCGACAGGTAAAGCCGGAGAACAGAGCTGCAGCAGCCTGGCCAGCTGAATCTGCTCAGTCATGGTGGTGACTTCCATGATGATGACCTCCCCGGTATGCCCCTGACTCTGGCTGGAACGTTGCCGTGACGTGACTGACTGACAGTCCCAGCTGTTTCACCATCTCGTCAAGCACATGGTCCGTCTGGTAGGCCAGCGCCTCAGGCGTGACCTGCAGCGGGACATGCCGGTTGCCCAGGTGATAGGCAGCGCGCATCAGCAGAAAACCGTCTTCGTGGGTCACCCGGGACAGTGGTTCCGCAGCGGCAACGATCCGGTACAGATCACCTTCGCCGGTTTTCAGGAAATCACCGGGACCAAGATATTCTCCACGATCAAGGAACCAGCAGACTTCCTGTTGTGCGTCCGTGGTCGCCCGCCCCCGACTCCGGGTACGTTCCTGGAATGTCAGGCAAAGTTCGCCTGCCACGGATGCCGGCACCTCATGCAGGTGAACTTTCTCAAAGCATTCAACAGCCATCAGATCAGAACAGAGAGTAACGCTGCGCCAGTGGCAGCACATCAGCAGGCTCACAGGTCAGCAACTGCCCGTCCGCCCGCACTTCATAGGTTTCAGGGTCCACTTCCATTTCCGGCAGGTAATCGTTCAGCACCATGTCGTGCTTGGTAACCTGGCGACAGTCCTTGACCGCGGCAATCACACGCTGCAGACCCAGTTGATCCGCACCACCTGCGTTCAGGAACGCCGTGCTGACAAAGGTCACACAGGTTGCCGACAGTGCTCCGCCGAAAGCGCCGAACATAGGCCGATAGTGAACGGGTTGTGGCGTGGGTATGGAAGCGTTCGGGTCACCCATGGGTGCGGCCACAATCATCCCGCCCTTAAGGATGAGGGAAGGCTTGATACCGAAAAAGGCTGGTTTCCAGAGCACCAGGTCCGCCAGCTTACCGGGTTCAATGGAACCCACCATGTGACTGATACCGTGGGCAATAGCAGGGTTAATGGTGTACTTGGCGATGTATCTTCTGGCCCGGAAATTGTCGGCATCAGTGTCCGTTTCCAGGGCTCCGCGCTGAACTTTCATCTTGTGTGCCGTCTGCCAGGTTCTGCAGATCACTTCCCCGACTCTGCCCATGGCCTGGGAGTCTGACGCGATCATCGAGAAAGCGCCCAGGTCGTGAAGAATATCCTCGGCGGCAATGGTTTCCTTCCTGATCCGGGAGTCGGCGAAGGCGACGTCCTCAGGGATTCTGGGATCCAGGTGATGGCAGACCATGAGCATGTCCAGGTGCTCATCTACCGTATTGACCGTGTAGGGCCGGGTCGGGTTAGTCGAAGACGGCAGCACATTCGGCCGGCCACAGGCCTTGATGATGTCCGGTGCATGTCCGCCACCAGCGCCTTCCGTGTGAAAGGTGTGGATTGTCCGATCCTTGAAGGCAGCAATCGTGTCTTCAACAAAACCGGACTCGTTCAGGGTGTCAGTATGAATGGCCACCTGCACGTCAGTCTTATCTGCCACGGTCAGGCAGTTATCAATCGCGGCGGGAGTTGTGCCCCAGTCTTCATGGAGCTTCAGTCCCATGGCACCCGCATACACCTGCTCCTCAAGCGGTCCGGGCAGGCTGGCATTACCCTTCCCCATAAAACCCAGGTTCATGGGAAACGCTTCCGCTGCCTGCAGCATCTTGCCGATATGCCAGGCACCGGGGGTACAGGTTGTTGCATTGGTACCGGTCGCCGGCCCTGTCCCGCCCCCCAGCATGGTCGTTATACCGCTCATCAGTGCTTCTTCAATCTGCTGCGGGCAGATAAAGTGAATGTGGGCGTCAATGCCACCGGCAGTCAGTATCTGTC
The DNA here is from genome assembly GCA_027621895.1 of Pseudomonadota bacterium. GTDB lineage: Bacteria > Pseudomonadota > Gammaproteobacteria > Pseudomonadales > Azotimanducaceae > UBA9659. The sequence continues at coordinate 3,916 of JAQCAK010000224.1, forward strand.
CCTCGCCTGCGATGATCTCGGTACCAGCGCCAATGGGTATGTTCACGCCGGGCTGGGTATCGGGATTCCCCGCTTTGCCAATGGCCATGATATTGCCGTTCTTAAGACCGACATCTGCCTTGACGATACCCCAGTGATCCAGAATCAGGGCATTCGTGATCACTGTATCGGCAACTTCGCTGCCGGGTCGCTGGCTCTGGCCCATCCCGTCGCGAATAACCTTGCCACCACCGAATTTCACCTCATCGCCGTAGCGGGTGTGGTCCCCTTCGACCCGGATCCAGAGTTCGGTATCGCCCAGGCGCACACGGTCTCCGGTGGTAGGGCCAAACATGTCTGTATAGGTTTTTCTGTCGATCGTCACCATCAGCTGTTCTCCTTCAGCGGGCCCATCACTTCGCCGCGAAATCCGTAAACCCTGCGATCACCACCGTAAGCCACCAGATCGACGGTGCGAACCGACCCCGGTTCGAACCGGATCGCGGTGCCAGCTGGAATATTCAGGCGAAAGCCGGTTGCCAGGGCACGATCAAAATCCAGTGCGGGATTGGTTTCGGCGAAATGATAGCGAGAGCCAA
>JAQCAK010000225.1 GCA_027621895.1 Pseudomonadota bacterium
TAAGGCAGGTTCAGTTAAGATAGTGTCATTTAACGATGGAACACTTTCATGCCTGATTCAGCCGAAGTAATGCGATTGTATGGTGTACCTTTCTCCCAGCCCGTCCGGGCGGTCATGTGGTTGCTGTTGTTCAAGAGACAGCCCTTCGAGCTGATCCTGACCAATCCCGGGTCAAAAGGAGACAATGGTTCCCGGCATCCTGATTTCCTCAAGAAAAATCCCGCCGGCACGATTCCCTGCATTGAAGAAGCCGACGGGTTTACCCTGGCGGAGGGTCACGCCATCCTCTGCTATCTCTGTAACAGGCATGGCTGGACCGATGTCTATCCCGATGCCCCCCGCGAGCGCGCCCGGGTGGACTGGTATCTGCATTATCACCACCGAAACCTGCGGGACGCTTCAATCGGGCTGGTTGCGCCGAGCATCCGCAAGGATCTGGATATCCCCGAACTGATCAGGAACAATGCCCGGGCAACCCTGGGCAGTGCGCTGCGAACCCTGGATGAGGGCTGGCTGAAAGACTCCAGGTTCCTGGCCGGTGACGCGGTGACCATCGCGGATATGGCTGCCTATGTGGAAATTGGCCAGCTCAAGCCGGGTTTCACCAATGTCTGGGACTTTTCGGATACCCCGAATGTCCAGCGCTGGCTTGAAGATATGACGACAGTGGACAGCCATGATGACGTTCACGTGGTGCTGTCGGCACTGGGAGATATCAGCCAGGAGGCGCCAGCAATGGACGCCATCAGGGATGCCAACAAGCAGGCACTGTCTGTCCTCAAGTCCCGGCTGGCTGCCTTTTAGCGTCTCGACCGTCCCCTTTGGTGCCCCATTCCCGGCATTGATAGGGTGTTACTCCAAGCCCCTGAATCTGGTAGGGTTTTTGGTTATGTTTATTCGACAAAATCATACAGAGAAGTCCCATGTCTGAAACAGCGATCCCCAAGCCCCACTTTGACAAGGAAGCCCTGCGCCGCAAGTACCGTGAAGAACGGGACAAGCGGGTGCGGCCGGATGGCAATGAACAGTACATCGAAATCAAGGATCACCTGGCCTATTACCTGGAAGATCCCTATGTGCCTACAACGGAACGTGAACCGGTGACTGACCATGTCACCTTTGCGTTCATTGGCGGTGGTTTCTCCGGCCTGGTGACCGGGGCAAGACTGGCAGAACAGGGCATCACCGACGTCCGGATACTGGAAAAAGGCGGTGACTTTGGCGGTACCTGGTACTGGAACCGGTATCCCGGTGCCCAGTGTGATACGGCGGCGCTGATCTACCTGCCCCTGCTGGAGGAAACCGGGCACATGCCATCAGAGAAGTACGTGCATGCCCCTGAGATTCTTGAGCAGTATCAGCGTATTGGCCGGCACTACAATCTGTATGACAAGGCGCTGTTCCACACCCAGGTAAAAAGCCTGGTGTGGGATGAGGAAAACGCCCGTTGGCAGATAGAAACAGACCGGGGTGACAACTTTACTGCCCAGTACATCGGGATGGGGACGGGTCCACTGCATGTACCGAAACTGCCTGGTCTGCCGGGTATCGAGGATTTCAAGGGGCACTCTTTCCATACCAGCCGATGGGACTATGAGTACACGGGTGGAGATCCGAAAGGTGCGCCTCTCTCGAAGCTCGCTGACAAGCGGGTAGCCATTATCGGCACGGGTGCCACCGCGGTGCAGTGTATTCCCCACCTGGCTCGTGCCTGCAAGGACCTGTGTGTCTGTCAGCGGACACCGTCATCCGTCGACATTCGCAATAACGAACCCATAGATCCCGAATGGTTCAAGTCGATCGCAACACCGGGCTGGCAGAAACGCTGGCTGGAGAATTTCACCGCCAACCAGACAGGCCAGCCGGTTGATGAGGATCTGGTCCAGGACGGCTGGACCGATCTGTCGAAACGTGTTCGTGCCCGCATCAGCCAGCTGCCGCGGGAAAACCTGACCGTCGAAAAGATGATGGCCGCCTATGAGGATTCGGACTTCGAAAAGATGGAAGAGATCAGGGCCCGCTGCAATGAAGTTGTCGAGGACCAGGAAACAGCAGAGCTGCTGAAAGCCTGGTATCAGCAACTGTGCAAACGCCCCTGCTTCCATGACGATTACCTCAAGGCCTATAACGAACCCGCCTGTCACCTGGTGGACACAGATGGCAAGGGGGTTGAGCGCATTACGGAAAAAGGCGTGGTCGTCGCCGGGGTTGAGTACGAGGTGGATTGCATCATCTATGCGTCCGGCTTCGAGGTGGGTACGCCCTACGAGCGTCGCTCCGGGTATGACACTATCGGCAGGAATGGCGTGAAGCTCTCGGACTACTGGACCGATGGCATGCGTACCCTGCATGGTGTCCATGTTCATGGTTTTCCCAATATGTTTATTGTCCAGGCAACCCAGGGTGCCAACCTGATTTCCAACTATCCGCATAACCTGACCGAATGTGGCAACACCATCGCGCTGATGGTGAAGCATGCCCAGGATACCCAGGCGCGAAAGATTGAAGTGACTCGAGAGGCTGAAGATGCCTGGCTTGAGCTGCTGCTCCAGGCACCACCGATGATGATCGGCTCCACTGAGTGCACACCCGGCTACTACAACAATGAAGGACAGGGCTGGGGTGAAGGCGTACAGCGTGCCACGGGTTACCCCCATGGTCCGGTTGCCTACTTCAAGTACCTGGACGAATGGAGAACATCCGGCGATTTCGACGGTATTGCCTTCACCTAGTTATCAGGTTTCCTGGTCAAGACAGTTGAATCTGCGGCCTCGCTGGCCGGGAGAACGGATATGAGTGAACGCCAGAAAACGGACGCGTTGATTATCGGTGCGGGCGTGTGTGGGATCTACATGCTGTACCGCCTGCTGAACCTCGGCTTGAATGTTCGCGTGCTGGAAGCTGGCGCAGGACCGGGTGGCACCTGGTACTGGAATCGCTATCCCGGTGCCCGCTTCGATTCAGAGAGTTACAGCTACGGTTACTCCTTTTCGAAAGAACTTCTCCAGGAATGGGACTGGACCGAGCATTTCTCGCCGCAACCGGAAACCCTCCGGTACCTGAACTACGTCACCGACCGGTTTAACCTGCGGGAACACATGTTGTTCAATGCCCGCGTTCGCTCTGCGCGTTTTGACAACGCTCAGAACCGCTGGCGCGTGGAACTTGAAGACGGCAGGGAGTACGAATGTACCTGGCTGTGTACTGCCATTGGTATGCTGTCAGCGGCAACGCCGCCCAGGATTCCGGGTGTTGAGCGCTTCAGGGGCCAGGCTTTTCACACCTACAACTGGCCCCATGAGCCCGTCGATCTCAAGGGTAAACGGGTTGGGGTGATCGGTACGGGTGCCACGGGAGTCCAGGTCATCGGTGCCATTGCCGGGGAAGTGGCCCAGCTCACGGTTTTCCAGCGTCGACCCAACTGGTGTGCCCCGCTGCATAACTCGCCGATCACTCCTGAGGAAATGGCAACCATCAAGGCATCCTATGATGAGATTTTTGCCACCATTGAGTCGACGCCCAATGCGTTCCTTCATGGCCCTGACCGGCGCGAGATGAAAGAGGTGCCGAGGGAAGACCGCCTGGCCTTCTGGGAGCAGCTTTATGCATCGCCGGGCTTTGGTGTCTGGCTGGGCAATTTCCGGGACGTTTTGATGGACCCCGAGTCCAATGCAGAGTTCTCTGCATTCATCGCCGGGAAGATCCGCCAGCGGGTCAGGGACCCGGAAACGGCGGAGAAACTCATTCCCAAAGATCATGGTTTCGGTACCCGCCGTGTGCCACTGGAAACCCGCTACTATGAGGCGTATAACCTGGAGCACGTTCGTCTCGTTGATTTGAACGAAACGCCCATCGAAGGTATCGACGAAACCGGTGTGCAGACTTCAGCCGAGCATCATGAGTTCGATATCATTATCTATGCAACCGGGTTCGACGCGATCACCGGCGCCTTCGACCGGATTCAGATCGAAGGTGTCGACGGTATTCGTCTTGGCGACAAATGGCACGAGGGGCCGGTGTCCTACATGGGGTTGCAGGTAGCGGGCTTCCCGACCCTGTTCACGCTGGCCGGTCCCCAGAGTGCTTCTGTGGCGACCAACTTTCCGCCGGCGATAGAGAGTATGGTTAACTGGACGTCGGCGTTCATTGGTTATCTTGAATCGCAGGGGCTGCATCGTGTCGAGGCAGAAGAAGACGCGGAAGCTGCCTGGCAGCAGGAAGTGAAGAGCTATTACGACATGTCCTTGCTGGCGCAGACAAAATCCTGGTTTACGGGATACAACTCCAACGTGGAGGGGCACGACAAGTTGCGCTACCTGGTGTACCTGGGTGGCGCGCCGGCCTATCGGGAGAAACTCAAAGAAATCGCCGAGGCTGGTTATCGCGGCTTCCGGATGTCCTGAACCTATGGAACAAAAGACCAATATCCCGATTGAACAGCTTGACCCGCCATGAGGAGGAGTTCTAAATCAGGCCTGGTACGAGATCGTTC
>JAQCAK010000226.1 GCA_027621895.1 Pseudomonadota bacterium
ATGGTCCGTGGTTTCCCATTTATACGCGAGTGGCTCAAATCAGGGTACCCTTCGATTCGACTCAATGGTGATTGTGGGGGCTGGTTCCCCGGCCAAAAGAATCAGCTCCTCGCGTACGTCATAATAACCTGACCGATCCCCGGTTATGGTGTAACGGCCGGGCACCAGGTAGACGACTTCCGAGCGGATTTTCCCAAGCACGGCGTGTTTTCTGACGGTGACATTGGTATTGCCGTCAGAGACGATGGTCACCGGGATTTTGACCCTGGCCGTAGAAATCAGTTTTGCCAGGTTATCGACCTGGGCCAGGGTCTCTGCACCGGTGAATCCGGCTCGAGCCGCATCCCTCAGCAGTTTTCTTGCCGCATCCAGGCCAGCGTCTTCCTGCAGCAGCGTCGGATCCTGCAGAAACGCTGTCATGCCTTCGATCAGTTCCAGTCGCATGCGTGCCTCGGCCAGCCCGTCGCGGGCGAAGGCGAGGGTGTCGGTTACCGCCAGTGCAGCCTGGAACTCATCGATCGCATCTGCCCAGGCTTCATTTTTCATATGCTGCTCGGCAATCTGCCGATGGACGTTGATGATGTCGTTTTTCTCCGATTGTTCTACCTGCTGCAGTCCCTCGTCAGGCTCGGTGGAATCTGGTTTGATCCCTGCAGCGCGGGCAAAAGCCTCGCGGGCTTCGGGATATTCCCTGGACTGGATGGCCTGGTAACCGGCGGACATGGCGGCTCGAAAATCCTGCTCGCGGATCTCGCTGTTCATGCGGCGCACACCCTCACCAGCGGCAGGCCACTCGCTGTCCAGGCGCCTTGCCTGCTGGTATTTTTTCAGCGCCTCGCGGAAATCTTTTTGCTGTTCCAGCGATGCACCCTGGCGAACCAGTCGCAGCACCTCGTCCAGGTTTTCCGCACGTTTCAGGCCGGCATCGATGTCCGGATCCTCAGGATCAAGCGCGCTTGCGACGGTAAACGCTTCAAGTGCTGCCTGGGGATTGCCGTCTTCCAGCGCCTGTTCACCTGCCTTGATCCGGGCTGATTTTTCTGCCGCTATGGATTCACTGATGGCAGAGAGGGTCTCGATGACCCCCCGGTAGCCAGCCAGGGCATCCTGGAACCGGCTTTCCCGGAACGCGGTTTCAGCCTCTGTCAGCGCCAGTTCGGCTGCCTCGAAGGCGTCTGCCGCCCACATGGACACACCTCGATCTTCAAGTTCAACCTGACGTCGCACGATCTCTCTGGCCAGGGATTCGCCTTCTTCCCTGATCTTCTCGAGTCGGGCCATCTCAAGCGGTGTCTGTACAGGCTTTGCCTGGGTGGCCTCCGGCTGTGCGGGCTGGGATGCGGTCGCTGGTGCGGCAGTTACGGCTGGCTGTGCTGGATGAGTGCCGTTATCCGGCAACAGCCAGAAAAGCAGGACAGCAAATACCAGGATTGCCAGCCCGCCCTGCGCCAGTTGATTGAATGAAATGCTCCGGGTCTGGCGTACCGTGGCACTGCCCCTGGACGGACTGGCTCCCCGAGAGTCCGGTGCTGAAGCCGCGCGGGAAAACTGTACTGCCTCGATACCACTGCTTTCGGGATTGATATGCTTCGCCACGGCAGTGGCCACATCGTGCAGATCAAGGCGGCGGTCAACGGGCGAATCGCTCAGCAACAGCCTGATCATGGCGTCAAGATGTTCAGGCAGCGGCAGATCCGGTTTGACGTCCGGATGCCAGGGTTTCCCCGTCAGCGTGTGGAACATCAGGGCGCCCAGTGCGAAGTTGTCGTCGTACCGATCCGGCGTCTGGCCTGACCTGACCTGCGGACTCTGGTAATTCGTATCGATGGGGGACAGGTCACGCGGAATGCCAAAGCCCCTGATGTGGGTTTGACCGTCCGGCGTGATCAGTACGTTGCCGGGATGCAGGTTGCCATGGGTGATGCCCAGCTGTTGCGCATAGGCCAGGGTCTCGATGATTCCCCGGAGTGCGGAGCCGGCACCCGGGGCATCCGGCGCAAAGGTCCTGGCATCGCGCAGGTAGGGTTCCACGGCGTAGTGAATTTCGTCAGCCACGCCGGTGGCAGAGACGAGACTGATGCCCGGATGCACCAGTCCGCGGAGGGCCGCGGTAGCCGTGCTCAGATTCTCCCAGAGAGCCGGGGCTGTTGTCCCTGTACCTGAATCGGTCCAGCAGCGAAGCCAGACCCGATCGCCGGTTTTCTCGTTTGTCGCGATCCAGAGTTCAGCAGGACCGCTGGCGAGCATGCTGGTGCCTGAAGTCCCGTCAGCCTGTTGGCGATCGAGTCGATAGTCCGAGGCGAAGAGCTGGCCTTCATGTAACTTCAATGTCATGCCGGCTATTGTACTGACTGTTCGGGAAGAGCGGTTTCCTCGGCGTAGATTTCTTTTAACAGGTCGCGCCACTGGGCGTACTGTTGTTCGGCGGTGCCGGTCAGTTCAATAGTCCTGCCTTCTATATCGAGGACGTAGGGCGTAATCTCCTTGCCCAGGGACTGGCTGAGATCCCGCAGGGACTCGGCATGAATCTCGGCTTCCCTGCGACGCTGCAAGCCACTCTTGATCGCCCCGATTCCACCAACTACAGCCCCGGCTGCGGCGGCATCCCCAGCCCAGGTGTTGCTTTCACTGCCGGCATAGATGCCGCCCGCGATCAGCAGCGCACCGCCAATCAGCCGGTTTGTAGACTGGCGTTGAACCTCACGCAGGCGGATCGCTTCATCATAGGTTGCATGCCGCCATTCATCGTAAGAGGGTTTCATGTCGCGGTAAAACCGTGAATAGTAGTCATCGAGGGTATCAACGAACAGGTATTCCTGTTCCTTGATTCTGGACACCCGCTTCATCATGGAGTCGCTCTCGGCAGGCAGTTGTACAACTTCCAGCTGACCGCCGCGGGTTGTGTCCAGGTATTCCTCGAAAGCATCAGGTGCCAGGTCTCTCGCAAACCTGATGCGGGAGATCTGCTTGATCTTCACAATCTCGCTTTCAGTCAGTTTCTGTCGTGCAGCGAGCAAGTCGTTGGCGATATCGTTGTACAGGTCCTGAAAGGGATCCTCTTTCGGCGTTTCATAGGAAAACCGGCTTGCGGTGTCCTGGTAGGTCCGCTCGTACCAGGTCCGGCCGGACGAATCGCTGACCTTGATGAGCAGTTTGACCTGTTCGCCATCCGATTCAAGGATGCGCCCCTCAATGTGCAGATCCACAGCCTCGGAGGGTTCCGGCGTGACTCGCACAGCGCCCCAGTTCCCGGTCAGTTCGAGCGTATCTTTCAGATGAAATGCGATGTAGCTGGATTCGGCCCGGCGCACATCCGGCACGATGAGCTTCTTCTCAATTTCCGCGAGGTCATCGGGGATATTGGGATCCAGGGGCACGATGCCGATGTCCATCAGCTGTCCATACGGTACCACCTCGTTCGACTGGATGGCCGACGTTGAATTCGCGGTCACGACCTGTGTCGATGTACAACCGCCAAGCATCATCATCGTCACTGCGATAATTGCAGTGAGAACAGAAGTGGGCATTGATGCGGATGATAAAGGCGAAATAACTTGCATACGTTCCTGCTTCCTACAGACCTGCCTTGTAGCGCTTGTATTCTTCCCAGAGTTTTTCCCGCAGTGCCGGGTCACTTTCCGCAATGGCCGCCTCGCGCAGCTGCTGGGCGACGATGTCATCACCCTGCGGTGACGGAATGTCATCCGGAATCGAGGCTGGCGGGGGCTGACTCACGGCAACCTCGGCACCCTCGGGCATGCGACCCTGCTGGGTTTCCTCAATCAGACCAGGGAATTCATCGGCGTTTTCTTCGCCCATGGTACCCGGTTCCATGTCCTCGTCCGTTGAACCACCAAGAATGGCAACCCCGGGAATGTTCTCGGCCGAAGTTGGTGCGGGCGAGGAGCCGATGACCTCGTTGCGGGCATCAAGAATTCTGCCTTCGAATATCGCAATGGATTCATTCAGTTCCTGGTCCAGCTCGCTGTCTCCCTGGCCCGCAGCCCCGGGATTGAAGTCGGGCAATTCGACGCGGCTGGAAAAAATCGACTCGGTAGCGATAACAATAGCGGCATTGGCCTCGTTGAGTGAGGCCTCCGCGTCGGCGAGAACATCGCCCGGTACGCCATGATCCATCACTGCGCCCAGATCTGCGAGATCCTGGCCAGCAACAATCACGGCCAGCCTGGCACGAGCGAGCTGCGCCTCGGCTGCAGCGAGTTCCTCATCCGTTGTGGCGGTCTCGAGGGTAACGCCGGCGGTCTGTAACGCAATACCGGCCTGTTCCAGTGCTTCCTGAGCGGCCTGGATCTCCTCGGTGAGTTCACCACCGGACAGGTCACCGGTCTCTCCTCCTGACGGACCCTCGGACCCGGGTAGCATCATGTCGTCGGCGATGGCGGGCGAAGTTTGCCCTGCCGTGGATTCGCCGTCG
>JAQCAK010000227.1 GCA_027621895.1 Pseudomonadota bacterium
CGACAGCATCTACCTGAGTCCCGCGCCCCTTTACCACGCTGCGCCTCTGACTTTCACGATGGGCTTTATCGCCATGGGGGTGACCGTGGTTGTCATGCAGCACTTCGAGGCAGAGGCTGCACTCAAGGCCATTGAAACCTACCGGGTCACCCTCAGCCAGTGGGTGCCGACCATGTTTATCCGCATGCTGAAACTTGACCCGGAAGTTCGCGAAAAGTACGACGTGTCCAGCATGCAGTGTGCGATCCACGCGGCCGCACCATGCCCGATACCGGTGAAGGAGCAGATGATCGAGTGGTGGGGGCCTGTGATCAACGAGTATTACGCTGGCAGCGAGGGTAACGGCTTTGTAGCCATCAACTCGGAGCAGTGGCTTGCGCACAAGGGTTCAGTGGGGCAGGCACTCACGGCGAAGCTGCATATTGTCGGTGAAGACGGCCAGGAGGTACCGCCGGGGGAATCGGGAACCATCTATTTCGAGGGTGGCGGTGATTTCGAGTATTTCAACGACAAGGAAAAGACCGCCGAGTCTCGTCATCCCCAGGGCTGGTCAACGCTGGGTGATGTCGGTTACGTGGATGAAGAAGGTTTTCTATACCTCACAGACCGAAAGAGTTTCATGATCATCTCTGGCGGGGTGAATATCTATCCGCAGGAAACCGAGAACCTGCTCGTGACTCACCCGAAGGTCATGGATGTGGCGGTGTTTGGTGTGCCCAACGAGGAATTTGGCGAGGAAGTCAAAGCCGTCGTTCAGCCGAAGCACTGGGAAGATGCCGGTCCTGAACTCGAAGCCGAGCTCATCGCGTTCTGCCGCGACCATATCTCGCATATCAAATGTCCCCGCTCGATTGATTTCCAGGAGGAACTGCCGCGGCATCCCACGGGCAAGCTCTACAAGCGCCTGCTGCGCGACAAGTACTGGGAAGGACACAATACCCACGTGCTCTGAGGCAGGTTCAGGTAACCCATGTCCAGGTAACCCATGTCCCGCGTCTTACCAGCGATGATCTGCGATACGGGACGCCCGGTCGTGGCGGTTCCTGCCGGTGCCGGGACACAGCGACAGCTGGCTGTTAGCCGTGGATAGCTATGCCTACTTCAACGGCCAGCTGCTGACTGATCTGTTTTTCCCCGAACTCATCCGGGACCCGGTTGTTGATCCCGCCTGTGTCCCGGCTGCAGCACAACTGCGGCTGACCTGTGGCGCTCCGGATGTGATCTATGGGGAAGCGGTGCATCACTGGCGCAGTGGCGATGACCTGGAATTGTCCTGTTTCGGGGCCGGGGAGTGGTTTCGGCTGGAACTTCCGGGCGAGATAGTGACGCACATCGATACCAGGAACCGTCATATTTATTATGAGACGGGCGCCGGCGTGGAACCGCACACGCTGCGGCACTTCCTGATCGACCAGGCATTGCCCAGGCTGCTGGGGCATCTGGGGGCGATGATTGTCCATGGTGCCTGTGTCACCGATGGCAGCAGATCCCTCGTGTTCCTCGGTGAGACCGGTGCCGGAAAATCCACCCTGTGTGGCAGTTTCGCGGCTGATGGCTGGACAGTACTGTCTGACGACTGTCTGCTGCTCGAGCCGGAAAACCCGCCTCGAGTCCACGGCGCCTATGGCGGTATCAGGCTCTGGCCCGATTCCCTGGAGCATCTCGGGCTGGAAAAAGAAACCATGGGCCTGATGACCGGTGGCTCCGACAAAACACGAGTGCGGTTGGCTGCACCCGGTTTAACTGGCGGCTACCCCCTGAACATGGCTGTCGTGTTAAAGGCGTCAGAAAGCCTGGGTCTCGCCCGGCTGACGGCATCCCAGGCGGTGATGGCCCTGGTTGCGGGCAGTTTTAACCTGGACCCGGGTAACAGCCTGTTAAGCCGAAACAAGCTGCGCCGCTATGCAGAACTGATTGAAAACGGCCTGACTATCCACACCTGCCATTACCCCAGGGATTTCAGTGCGCTCGACAGGATCAAAGCCCTCCTGATCGAAGCATTGCCCGAACAGCCGGTATCCTGAGATGAGTGGCATCGCTGGCATCGTAGACCTGTCGACCACCAGCGGACACGCGACGAGAGCAGCCCTGGAGAAGATGCTTGCGGCCATCAGCCATCGGGGACCGGACGGCACAGCGACCAGCCTTGATCCGGGCAGGGCGCTCGGCTACCTGGCACTGAACGCCTCGCCATACCACGGTGAACAGCCCCTGACCCTGGAGGGATGCACCCTGCTGGGTGATATCAGGCTGGATGACCGGGACAGGCTCTGCCGCGCACTGGGTATGGCGGTGGATACGCCGGATGCAGCGCTGGTGCTCCGGGCCTACCTTCGCTGGCATGTGGACTGTGTTGATCACCTGATCGGTGACTTCGCTTTCGTGATTGTTGCCGAAGACCAGGTCTTTTGCGCCAGGGATCACCTTGGGGTGAAACCGTTCTATTACAGCGAGTGGCAGGGCGCTTTCCTGTTCGCCTCTGAAGCCCGTGCAATCCAGGCTGTGGTTCATGCCAGCGTCCGTGATGAACGCATCGCCGACTTCCTGGTGGGTTTTCTCGAACACGGTGATCACAGGTCCACCTTCTATGAGGGTGTTTTCCGTCTTCCCCCGGCATCGACGCTGGTGTTGGGTCCCCGGGGCGCATTAGAACGGCGGTTCTGGAACCCGGAAACGGCACCAGAACCGGGGCTGCAGAACGATCAGGCGTACGTCGAGGCATTCGAGAGCCAGCTGGCAACAGCGATTCGGGAGCGGCAGAATCCAGCAGGCGCCACGGCGATGACCCTGAGTGGCGGCGTCGATTCGACGACGCTCGTCGGGGTCGCTCTTGCGACGGGCATCAGAGTCAGGACCTTCTCGCAGGTTGCGGAACCGGGGCAGGCTTGTACCGAAAGTGCCTTTATTCGCGAGGCAGTAGCCAGTATGAAACTCGATGCCAGTCTGCCCGGCGCAGACGAGATCCTGGCCACACTGCCTGCGGTTTTCGCGCAGCTGGAAAGACTGTCTGAACCTTTTGATTATGGCATGCTGCAGATGATGCTGCTGAACCTCCGTGCTGCCGCCGCTGGACACAGGAGCCTGATCGATGGCGTGGAAGGAGACATGCTTTTTTCGCTGCCGTCGAACTATCCGGCCATCCTGTATCGGAACGGCCAGATAGGCAAAGGATTGCGTGAGGCATATTACGGGGGGCGCCGCCGTAGCTATCTCACGGTGCCGGGAGCCCTCTGGTCCAGCGTCAGGCAGCTCGGCTCGCCGGCACTTTTCAGGCAGCTTCGACGAAGCGTTGTGGGCAATCCGTACTGGCGGGATCTGCAGGATACCCTGGCCAGTGACGATTTTCTGCGCCAGACCGATACGCTGGCCCGTTATGAGCAATTCGCGCGACAGCCCGCCCCTCAGACAGTCCGTCATGCGCATTTGCAGCAGATTCTCCATCCAGCCCTGGCGGCAGCGATGGAGCGCTACGATCGGGTTGCCGATCATTTACGAATGCAGCCCCGTCATCCCCTGATGGACAAGCGCCTGGTAGAGCTGGCGCTTGCGATGCCCGCGGGTATGAAGGTGAGGGACGGCTGGTCGAAATATGTGCTGCGAAAAACCAGCGAGGGGAAAATTCCCGCATCGATCAGCTGGCGCCAGGACAAAATAGAAAACGCCTGGCAACTTGCCAATCGGTTGCTGTCTTTCAAAGAGGTGGACATGAAACAGGTCGTGAGCGGTGCAACCCCACTTGGCAGGTATGTACGACCCGGGCGTCTTGCTGACCTGGAGGGCGGAGATCTGGTTGGTCTGTTTGGTCTCGCTCGATGGCTTGGCAGAGAGCAGCCGCATTGAAGGGGTCTTTAGCGAGAGAGCATTACAAACAGATTTGTCTCGTGTCCTGAAAAAGCGGGTCTAGGGGAACTTCGTTGACTGATCTGTCATGGCCTTGCCCAGCATTTCCTGCTGCATGCCACTGCCGCCCGTGGTGAGATCCTTCAGGCGACCATGATTTTTCAGTTGCGGCCTCACGTAAGCCTTTTTATCCACCGGCTGCGCTGTCTGCGTTTCTTCTTTCATGCGGCTCAAAGTCTCATGTTTCGCTTTTTTATTGCACGATGGTTACTGATCGATGGTTATTGATCAATGCCTGTTGAACAATGACCGTGGACTCGCGCCATACGACCGGGCATCGTGCGATGCCATCGGGGGCAGTCCGACTGCTGTATAGTTTACCATCATCACTCCGATACCGTCTGTTAAAAATCATGCCCCGGCAAAAGGTGTGTTGAATTGCAGGACAGGACCAGGACCAGGACCAGGACCAGGTCTGCCGGGGCTGCGATGGGGGCTGTCTTCCGCAGTCGTCCAGTGTCACCGGTGATCCTGATGAGCGAGATTTGACATTGACCAACAGCGGTGTCGGGAACTCTAT
>JAQCAK010000228.1 GCA_027621895.1 Pseudomonadota bacterium
CCAGGCTTCTGCAAGCACCTGGATCTACACGATTGCCAGAAATACCCGTATTGACTGGCTTCGCAAGCAGGGTCGTCAGGACCCCAATGATCTGCACGCTGAAGATATCTACGATGAGCGGGAAGTTCCAACGCCCTACTCATCCCTCGTCCAGAGGAGAAACAAGAAGAATATCGCCGAACAACTCGATGAACTGCCCCCGGAGCAGGCTGAGGTACTCAGACTGATGTATTTCCAGGGCAAGTCCGGGCAGCAGGTCGCAGACGCATTGGATCTGCCCCTGGGCACCGTGAAATCGCGGATTCGTCTGGCGTTGAACAAAATGCGGCTCGGCCTGGTAGAAACCTATGCCAGCGACGATCTGCTAGAAGGAAGCTACTCATGATCAAACGACATCCCGAACCTGACCTGCTGGTTGAATACACGTCCGGCACCCTGCAACTGGCACCCTGCATTTCGGTGACGGCCCATCTGCAGTACTGTGACAAGTGCTCACAGGCTGTTGAATCGCTGAAATCACTCGGCGGCAGCATGCTGGAGACCTGCGAGAAATCCGTCGTCTCTGACAACCTGCTGGACCGCGTGCTGGATTGTATTGAGCAGGAAGGCGATATCCCCCGGGCCGAGACGCCGCGACGAACCCAGGACTCGCTGGATGCCTTTGCCAGGGATCTTCCCGAGTATGTTCGTGACCTGCTGCCGGCCGGCGCACTGCCCTGGCGCTCGCTGACGTCTTCACTGCGCGTTGCACCGGTCAGTGTTGGCGAAGAAAACTATGAACTGGCCCTGCATCGAATCCTGGCAGGCGGTAAAGCGCCGGAGCACGATCACCGCGGTATGGAGATCACGGTGGTTTTGAAAGGCAGTTTCTCTGACGAGGACGGCCTCTACCAGCCAGGCGATTTCATTGTTCGCCAGCCAGGTGATACGCACCGTCCACTTGCCGCGAAGAATGAAGAATGCATCTGCCTTTCTGTTCTCGAGGCACCGATCAGGTTGACAGGCGTCAAGCGCGTCCTGAATCCGTTTCTGGGCTTTTCGCCCAGCTGAGTGAATCGACTCACCGGCCTGCCAGCAGGCCGGTGACCCCACTTCCCCTCCATTTCTACCTCGCCACTTTTATTTCCAGATCGTTAATCCAGCCGCCAGTTCCACTCGTAAAAATTTTCAGGACCCGGGCAGATGATCTGCCTATTACTCTGACACGAAAGGGAATAACGATGAGCGCAACAGCCGAATCAGTGAAATTTGAAACACGGTTCCAGAAACCATCAGCGGCTCCACTAACTGACCCAACGACAGTAAACATCTCTGCTGAAGCCGCGCTCGTCCGTCAGGCACTGGTAGAGCGCGGACTCGAGACACCGATGATCCCGAATGGTCTCAGCCGCGACGAGAAATATGAGCGAATTCGCAAGGCCATGACCGAGGTCGTTGAAACACTGGGTCTGGATTTGACCGACGACAGCCTGATGGAAACGCCTCACCGGATTTCCAAAATGTACGTCGATGAAATCTTCAGTGGGTTGAACTACGAGGAATTCCCCAAGATATCCGTGATCGATAACAAGATGAACGTCGAAGAGATGGTCAAGGTCGACAACATCAGCGTCATCAGCACCTGTGAGCATCATTTCGTCACCATCGATGGCAGTGCCCGGGTAGCCTATATCCCGAAAGACAAGATCATCGGCCTGTCAAAGATCAATCGAATTGTCAGGTTCTTTGCCCAGCGGCCCCAGGTCCAGGAGCGCCTGACCCAGCAGGTCCTGCTTGCACTGCAGACTCTGCTGGACACGGACGATGTCGCGGTCACCATCAACGCAATCCACTACTGCGTCAAATCCCGCGGCGTGATGGATGTCAGTTCCAACACCCAGACCACCGCACTTGGCGGTCTGTTCAAGGAAGACGCTCGGACGCGGTCCGAGTTTCTCTCCTGAACCGTGACGGCTGACCCTTGCTGGAGGATCTGACAGCCTCCTGGTTTGCCGGGGGGTCACCCTACCTGCTGCTGATGGTTCCAGCTCTCGCCTTCGTCGAGAGCTGTGTCGGCATCGGGCTGCTGGTTTCCGGGATCTTCCTGTTATCCACGTCCACCCTGCTCTATGCGTCAGGGAACTACGCACTCTGGCAGATTATCCTGCCGGCCTTCGCCGGGGCCCTCGCCGGTGATCACGCCGGATACTTTGCGGGTCGCTGGCTCGGCCCCGGTATCTGGGAAAGCCGCTTTCTTCAACGCCACCAGCACCGCACGAAACAGGCTGAAACGTTCCTGCTGAAGTCAGCACCCTGGGCTATCTGCCTCGGTCGGCTGACGCCGGCGACTCGATCAATCACCCCCCTGGTCGCCGGTGTTTCCGGTATGCCGGCTATCCGCTTTCATGGATTCGATCTGCTGGCCTGCACAATCTGGGCAACAGGACTTGCTGTAATGGTGACCAGCCTCGCCACTCTCTGATGGGCTTAAGGTTATGGCACGTGTAATCATCACTCGTCTCATCCCCAGCCTTGCGACAACCCCTGCGTATCGAAGTGTACCTGGGCACAGATAAAGGACTCCAATAGAAGCGCTCGCTGAAGTCGCCCTGTTTATCGGCGCCGCAACGTCAGATACGGCAACAGCAGAACCACCAGCAATCCACTGACAAGATTGATCCAGACCGCGACTTCGTGAAACCAGGGCCTCTTCCAGTCGACGACCTGGTTGGTCGCAAACACGGCCAGTTGTTCGGAATCCTGCCGCCTGAAATGATCCCCGGGTCGGCAGGAGAAACTTTCAGGATAGAGGTAACAGACAGGCTGCTTGAAATTCAGGAAACCCCAACCTTCACGATAGATACTGCCAGTCTGCAGTGATTTCAGCGGATAACGCTCGAGCCGGTACCCGAACAGTGGCTGGTAACAGACCTGGCTTGAACCACCGGCCAGGAAATCATCGTCCACGCCAACGAACGTTTTCTTTTCGGGATGCGCTGTCACACGATCAATCGCGGGCACGCTGCCCCCGGCGCGAACTGCCTGGTAGCCGGACACCAGAGCGCCGGGATCATAAGGCACATCCCGCGGGCGTTCTGTCATGGACTGGGATATCAGGACAAGGCCGGTTGTCAGCACCGCGACCGGCATGTGCAGTCGTCGACCGGCCAGCGTCTGCTCATCGATTGCCTGCTGAACCAGAAGCAGCGGAATCATGATGACCAGTGGCACCAGCAGACAGACCCAGCGAATCGCCAGGCTCATTTCCCGAAAGTAAGGTAACTGCTTGAGCAGACTCTCCAGCTCCGGCTGCCTCACAGACAGCAGCACAGGTGTCAGCATCACAGCCACGATGCCGAGAATCAGCAGGACACGGCTGACAGTCAGCCTGGTGGCCAGCCTCGGTATGGCGGCAACGCCAATCAGCAGCAGGATCACAGGCATGGCGGTCACGCCGAAGTGTAATTCCTGCTGCTGAACCAGGTAGCCGGCGGCTATCTCTTTCAGCGAGAACCAGGGATTGGCAAACAGCGCTGTGACCAGGGCAAAAAATGACTGGGAAAGCGTGTCAAATATTCCCAGGGACAGGGTGTCCCGCGGGAAGGACCGCACGAAGGCATAGGCAGAAACCAGTTTCGCCGCACTCAGCGAAACCGCGACCAGGCAGGCCAGAACACTGCAGGCCAACAGCCGGAAAATCATCACGGGCTGCGTCAGTGCATGGAGCATCAGAATCACACCGACGGACAACAGTACCGGCAACACCAGGTTACCCGCCCCCGAATGGATCAGGTAGGCAATGAGCAATCCCGAGAAGAGACAGTGGGCCGCAGCCACTGACCGGGAACCCTGGCCGGCCCCGGCAAGCGACCAGGCCACCAGGGGCAGGAGCATGTAGGCATGATAGGAAAAGTGCCCGGCCATCATGCGGAACAGGTAGAACTCGTTAAATGCAAACAGCACGGTGCCGCTGAAAGACAACCAGGTACCGATCTGCAGTCGCTGGCGCAGCAGCAGGTACATGCCCAGTGCGCCCAGTGCACCGAACAGAAGATAGGTCACGAAAACGGTCTGCACCGGGTCGACCAGCCATAGCAGCCACTGGGGTATCGAATGGAACATGACCTGGGGATCGGGATAAAACGGCAGACCGCCACACCAGGCGGGTGAAAACCAGGGTACTGTCAGGAAGCCGTTTTCAACCTGCCAGAAGTATCCATAGACCAGCCTGGGGAGAAAGTAGGTATAGTCGGATCCCAGTGGACCGGAGAGGAACAACTGCACCCCGCCCGCTACGAAGAACGCACCCAGCGGCAGCGACAGTAACAGGAGCAGCAGGCGATTTTTCACAGCGAGTCAGGACAACAGGTCAGGGAGCACTATCGAGACCCGGTCTTTCAACGGTCAGCAGGTATTCATCGTACCGCCTGGCAA
>JAQCAK010000229.1 GCA_027621895.1 Pseudomonadota bacterium
AATTACGGCCACGTTGCCACGCCCGATGATATAGGTTCCCGTGCCGTGGAATGTAAACCCGCTGGGGTTACGCGCCGTGATCCTTCGAATCAGCGGGGTAATCTGCTCGATACGGGCGTACTCGAAGTCGTACTTGTGCGTAAAGGGAATCGGTATCGTCATGGAGCGCAAGAATAGCTGAAATCCCCGCGGGTCGCGACCGTTCGCTTGACCCCTATCAATGTGAAGAGACGTTTGGAGCATTAGAGTGAAAGGCTGAACCTAGGAGCTAATTGCCTATGACCAGTCTCAGAGAAATCATGACCGTCGATCTGTACACCCTGCCGCCCGATGTGCCGGTTGCCAGGGCGGGAGAACTGATGCGTGAGCATCGCATCAGGCATATTCCCATTGTCGGCAAGGGCAGGGAGTTGCTTGGGCTCGTCACGCAGCGGGATATCCTGGCAGCAGCCTCGTCCAGCGAGGAGTTCGAGCGGGTATCAGATCTGATGAGGACCCAGCTTTATACGGTAGACGCGGAAGCCGACATGCGAGGCGCCGCGCTGCTGATGCAGAAGCACAAGATCGGTTGTCTGCCGGTGCTCGAGGGCGGCAAGCTGGTCGGCATTGTGACCGATACGGATTACGTCGCGCTGGCGATCAACCTGCTGGAGCAGTTTGAACTCCAGGAACCGGATCCCGCTGAGGATTTCGATGACGCCGAGGATCTGGAAGCCTACTAGAACACGGTAAAGGCGTATGACAGTTTCTCCAAAAGTGCCTATCATGGTCAGATCGGACTGATAGATCCGGCATTGACCTGTGTCTCAAGGAGGAAAGCATGTCGTCAGACCAGGCGTCATTCAAGCGGCTGATTGATATCGGTATTGCGCTCTCGGCCGAGAAGGATACCGCGACACTGATGGAAACCATTCTGCTCGAAGCAAAGGATATTGCACATGCAGATGGTGGCACCCTGTACCGCCGTACCAAGGACAACCTGCTGAATTTCGAGATTCTGCGTAACGATTCACTCGGCGTGGCCCAGGGGGGCACAACCGGTGAGGAAATCCCCATACCGCCTCAGCGCATGTATGCCGAGGATGGCACACCCAATCATCAGCAGATCGTCAGCCATGTCGCTCTGACAGGGCAGACACTGAATATTCGCGATGCCTACGATTCAACTGACTTCGACTTTTCCGGCACCAAGAAATTCGACGAGGGTACCGGTTACCGCACCCGATCAGTTCTGACCGTGCCTCTGAAAAACAGCCAGGATGATGTGATCGGCGTGCTGCAGTTGCTGAACGCGCAGGATCCCGCAACCGGCGCGGTGACGGAGTTCTCGGAGCAGACCCAGCCATTGATCGAGGCGCTCGCATCCCAGGCTGCGGTGGCCCTGGATAATGCGCTATTGATAGAGGCCCAGGAAAACCTGATGGATTCCTTTATCACCCTGATGGCTCGAGCGGTTGATGCCAAGTCCCCCTATACCGGCGGGCACTGTGAGCGGGTACCGGAACTGACCGAGATGCTGACAAAAGCCGTCTGTGAGGCACGGGAAGGTCCTTATGCGGATTTCGACCTGACCGATGAAGAGTGGCACGAGCTGCACATTGGCGCCTGGCTGCATGACTGCGGCAAGGTAACGACCCCGGAATACGTGGTCGACAAGGCGACCAAGCTGGAAACCATTACCGATCGGATTCACGAGGTTCGAATGCGTTTTGAGGTGGTCAAGCGTGAGCGTGTGATCGCCTACCAGGGCAAACTGCTCGCCGGGGAAGGTGACCCGGAACAACTCAAGGCCCAGCTGGACGCCGACCTTGCACAGCTGGATGACGATTTCGCCTTCATCGCCGAGTGCAATATGGGTGGTGAGTTCATGGATGAGACACTCGTTGACCGGGTCAAACAGATTGCCGGTATCACCTGGACCCGAACGCTGAGCGACCGACTGGGCATCTCTTTTGATGAGCGCAAGCGCAAGGAGCGCGAGCCGGAAAAATCACTGCCCTGTGAAGAGCCGCTGCTTGCCGACCGCATTGATCATATTGTTGAGCACGATTCCGTGGTGCATTCGGCGGACCCCAACAATCCCTATGGTTTTAAAGTGGACGTCCCCCGGCACAAGTACAACCTGGGTGAGGTTTACAACCTGAGCATATCCAGGGGCACGCTCACTGATGAAGAACGCTTCAAGATCAATGATCACATCGTGCAGACCATCGTGATGCTCAATTCCCTGCCGTTTCCCAAGCACCTGGAGCGGGTGCCGGAGATCGCCGGCGGACACCACGAGAAAATGGATGGAACAGGTTATCCCAAAAGGCTGTCCGGCGATGAGATGTCGATACCGGCCAGGGTGATGGCGATTGCCGACGTGTTCGAAGCGCTGACTGCCTCGGATCGCCCCTACAAGGCGCCGAAAACGCTGTCAGACTCCATTAAAATCATGTCGTTCATGGTCAAGGACCAGCACCTCGATGGCGACCTGTTCAGGCTGTTCCTGGAATCCGGTGTCTACAAGGCCTATGCAGAACGCTACCTGTTGCCGACCCAGATTGACGAGGTTGATATCGACCAGTATCTGGCTACCGGCTGACCAGTCGGGCCACGTGGGTCTCGACACTTGCGGCCAGGGCATCCAGGTTGTAGCCGCCTTCAAGGGTGGAAACCAGCCGTCCCCCGGCAAACTGCTCGGCCACATCCAGCATCAGATCGGTGACCCAGGCGTAGTCGCTTTCATCAAACTCGAGTTCTCCCAGTGGATCATCGCGGTGTGCATCAAAACCCGCGCTGATCAGCAGAAAATCCGGTCGGTGCGCTTCAAGCGCTGGCAGCCAGGCCTGCTCCACGGCAGATCGGAATGCAGACCCGTCAGCACCCTGGGCGAGTGGTGAATTGATGATGTGGGCATTGCTGTAGTCCAGGTACCGGTAAGGATAAAAGTTGTCCTGGAAACTCGAGCAGACCAGCACCTCGGGTGAATCCTTGAAAATGTCGACGGTGCCATTGCAGTGGTGGACATCAAAATCAACGATGGCGACCCGATTGATTGCCGGATGCTGCAGGGCGTGCCTGGCAGCTATCGCAACATTGTTGAACAGGCAGAAACCCATGGCGCTGGCGAGTTCTGCATGGTGCCCCGGGGGCCTGGTCGCGCAGAAGGCGCGATTGAAATGGCCCTTGAGAACGCCTGTGGTTGCATCGACGCAGGCGCCGGCGGCCAGTCGGGCCGCACGCAGGCTGCCGCGGCTCATATAGGTATCCGCATCAACTTTCAGCAGGCCGGTTTCAGGTTCCGCATCGCAGATGGTCTTAAAGAATCCCGGGCTGTGTGCCAGGGCGACAGCCTTCGGACCGATTTCCGTCGCCGACACCTGCTGCAGTTCGCTCATCAGCCCGGACGAGGCCAATCTGGCCATGACGCTTCTCAGGCGATCCGGAGACTCCGGATGCCGGGGCATTTCGTGCTTTTCGCAATCAGGATGGGTGATCAGCGCGGTCGTCATCGGGATTTATAGCTCTCGTTGTAGGGTGATTGACCGATAGTCACTGTAAACATTGAAAACGGATTCCAGCGCTGATCGGTAGGGGCTGGAAATCGCATCCCTGCCGTTGATGGTGTCAATCTGCAATTGCCGCACCGGGTCAATGGCGCGATAGCACAGATGATGCAGGACTTCGAAGCAGGCGGCCAGCTTTTCGTCGCCCGGTTCAAGTTCAATCTGCAGGTCACGACCCCGCCGGGCGACGGTCATCACCAGGCGTGCACCCTGGTAGACAAGATAGTTGGTTGCAATGCGTCGCGGCAGTCTATCGCCGTGAATACCCAGCCCAAGTCCACTGGGACTGACGGGATCAGTGGCGTTGATAAAGAACACCTGGTCATCCCGGTTGGCCTGGAATACCCGCAGGCTCGCCGGTGTCATGAACTGGGGACCGCTGATGCCTTCGAAGAAATGGCCGGATATAACCTCGCCGCCCAGTTCCATGATTCGCAGTGCCCGGAACAGGTGACGCCATTGCAGGGTCTCTGCTTCCCGCTGACAGAGTTCGCGGAACAGGACCCCGTATCGGTCCAGCAGGCTGCGGGCCCGTTCCTTGTTCATTTCCTGCTGTTCAATGGGATCCGGTGTCTCTTCCAGGCGCGGGAGACGACGCCAGGTGCCGGAAAAGGGGGTTGCGGAGCGCCACTGGTTGAACGCACCGCGACGGATTCTGCGGCCGGCGCCGGGTCCTTTCAGCCGTGCTTCTGGCACCTGGAAGTCGCTTTGAATGCCGGTACGCAACGCCGCCATGGCGTCGTTGGTGACCAGGCCCATCCAGACCTCAGCCCAGAGCCGGTCAGCGAGGTCGTGATGTGAAAGTCCTGACAGGCCCGCAAGGGCGGTGAAATCATATCGGGCGACTGGGTCCTCG
>JAQCAK010000230.1 GCA_027621895.1 Pseudomonadota bacterium
TGGATCAGCGCCGGCATTTTTCTTTCCGATGGGTTCACTGGGTACCCGGTATCCTGGTGATGGGCTGTTTTCTGGGACTTCAGTTTGCATGGTTCAACATGGATTCACTCTCCCAGTATCCCGCCTATCGTAACCTGTATCTCCAGGTCTGCGACTACCTGGGATGCAGGGTTACAGACTTCAGCGATCCCGGTCAGTTGCAGACAAAAAACCTGGTCATCCGCTCCCACCCGGATGAAAGCGATGCCCTGATTGTCGACGTGCTGCTGCGGAACAGCGCCGCCTACCCCCAGCGATTCCCGGGGCTGAGACTGCGATTTTATGACGTACGTGGCGGGGTTGTTGCGAGCCGGGTGTTCGAAGTCAGTGAATATCTGGGTGGTGAGCTGCGCGGGCTCAAGTACATCCCCGCCCGGACCGAGGTGAGACTGGCGCTGGAGCTGGTTGATCCCGGCGAACAGGCGATGGGCTATGAAATGGACGTTATTGCGGGTTCTCCAACGGGATAAGCGGCAGCCTTGATGATCGTTTGGCGATGTAAGTCATTTACGTTGCTGGTATCATCCCGTCTTCCCTCTCACCATCCAGTTGTCATGTTAGCAATCGGTCCTTACTCCCATTCAAGCCGTGTCGTTGTAGCACCCATGGCTGGTGTAACCGACAAGCCCTTCCGTGACCTGTGCCGCGGTTTCGGCGCACACTGGGCGGTCTCCGAGATGGTGACCAGCGATCAACGGTTATGGCATACGGACAAATCCAGGCTGCGTCTTGGACATCGTCAGGAAGGAGGTGTCAGCTGGGTGCAACTGGCGGGTGCGGAGCCGGCGATGATGGCGGATGCGGCCCGCGCCAATGCCGAGCTTGGCGCGCAGATCATTGATATCAACATGGGGTGTCCTGCGAAAAAAGTCTGTAACCGGGCCGCCGGGTCCGCGCTGTTGCGCGATGAAAAGCTGGTGGCTGATATTCTGGAAGCGGTTGTCAGTGCTGTTGAAGTGCCGGTCACATTGAAGATTCGACTCGGCTGGTCCCCCGATGAAAAGAACGGGGCGCGGATTGCAGGGATAGCCGAGGCATCAGGTATTTCGCTCTTAACCGTCCACGGTCGAACGCGAGCCTGTCGTTTTACCGGATCCGCGGATTATGAAGGCATCAGGCAGGTTCGGCAGGCGACTTCCCTGCCTTTACTGGCGAACGGAGATATCGATTCACCGGCAACAGCCGCGCGAGTATTGTCGCTGACCGGTGCAGACGGTGTGATGGTCGGCCGGGCGGCACAGGGCAGGCCCTGGCTGCCGGGTCAGATTGACCAGTTCCTCGAGACGGGCGTCCTCGCACCGGACCCTGATGCCAGTGCTGTCATTGCCATGCTTTACGAACATGTCCAGGCACTTCACCAGTATTACGGCGAGTTCAAGGGTGTGCGGATCGCTCGCAAGCATATTGGCTGGACCCTTGATGCCTGGGCGGACGCCCGATCATTGAAGTCCCGGTTCAATACCCTGGAACAGCCCGCCGCACAGCTTGAGTTTATCCGGCATCTGGAGGGCAGTCGGTATGCCGCGTAATGGCTCACCCCCATCCGGGCGTCATCGACTGGCCAACTCCGTTCACGATGCGGTAACGGAGTATCTTGAGATCATGGACGATCAACCCGTCAGTGAACTGTTCGAACTGGTCCTCTCGGAAATCGAGGTACCCCTGATTCGCTGTGTTCTTGAACATACAAATAACAACCAGAGTCGAACTGCCGAGATTCTGGGTCTCAGTCGAGGCACCCTCAGAAAGAAGCTGAGAAAGTATCGACTGCTGTAAAATTCTGACCGGGAGACAAATATGTCTGATGTAAGCATCAGAACCGCGCTGCTTTCTGTTTCTGACAAGTCGGGGCTGCTGCCTCTCGTGGGAGCACTCGGTGAGCTGGGCGTGGCGCTCCTCTCGACGGGAGGCACTCGCAAGCTGATCGCTGATGCCGGCGTCCAGGTAACCGAGGTTTCAGCGCATACTGGCTCGCCGGAAATGATGCACGGCAGGGTCAAAACACTGCATCCGAAGATTCACGGTGGTCTGCTGGGTCGTCGAGGTGTTGATGACGCGGTCATGGCGGCGCAGGACATCACCGCGATTGACCTGCTGGTGGTTAATCTTTATCCCTTTGAACAGGCAGTGGCCGACAACCCTGCTGACTATGCCAACGCCATTGAAAACATCGATATCGGTGGGCCGGCCATGCTGCGATCAGCGGCCAAGAATCATGAAGCGGTAGCCGTCGTCACGGACCCTGCTGACTACCAGGCGGTTATTGATGAATTACGTGCCAGTGGTGGTAGCCTTGGGTTAGCCACGCGCCGACGCCTCGCCATCAAGGCATTCGAACTGGTCGCTCGTTATGACGCGGCGATCGCCAACTACCTGTCCGGATACGACGAAGACAAGGCGGATGTGACCGAATACCCGGGCACTCTGTCGCTGCAGTTCCAGCGCCAGGAGGTCATGCGGTACGGAGAGAATCCGCACCAGACAGCAGCATTTTACGTGGAACGCCTTCCCCCGGCGGGTTCCATCGCCACAGCCGTCCAGAAACAGGGTAAGGCACTCTCCTTCAACAATGTGGCCGACACGGATGCCGCGCTGCAATGTGTACAGGCGTTCACCGCACCTGCCTGCGTCATCGTCAAGCATGCCAATCCCTGTGGAGTAGCAGAGGCCGACAACCTGATGACAGCCTATGATCGGGCGTTTTCGACAGACCCGACCTCGGCGTTTGGTGGCATTATTGCGTTCAACGGAGAAGTAGACGAAGCGACGGCCAGGATGATCGTCGACCGCCAGTTCGTTGAGGTGATCGCGGCACCAGCCTTTACCGCAGGTGCACTCAAGGCGATGTCTGCGAAGAAGAATGTTCGCGTGCTGCAGGTATCGGCACCCGGCACTCAAGCTGCCCGGTACGACTACAAAAGAGTTGATGGCGGGCTCCTGGTACAGCGAGCGGACGCCGAGTTACTCGATGAATCCTCGCTCCGGGTAGTCAGCAGGAGGGCCCCGGATGCTCGCGAGGAAGCAGATCTGCTGTTTGCCTGGAAGGTTGCGAAATACGTTAAATCCAACGCCATCGTCTATGCCCGTGATGGCATGACCATCGGCGTCGGTGCCGGCCAGATGAGCCGGGTGGTCAGTGCAAGAATCGCGGGTCTCAAGGCCGAGGATGAGGGGCTTCAGGTGAAAGGATCGGTGATGGCGTCCGATGCGTTTTTCCCGTTCCGCGATGGCATTGATGCAGCGGCCGTTGCGGGAATTACCGCGGTCATTCAGCCGGGTGGCTCGGTCAGGGATGAAGAAGTCATCGAAGCCGCCGATGAGGCAGGCATGGCGATGATGGTTACGGGCATGCGACATTTCAGACACTGATGCTTCAGATAGATACCCGGGGTCCAGTGACGGCCGCTCATTGCCTGCTGAATCCCATCTTCGACTGGCAGCCGGGAGGTGCAAGTGAAAATACTGGTCATAGGCAGTGGTGGTCGTGAACACGCGCTGGCCTGGAAACTGGCGAGCTCTGGGCGAGTTACCGGGGTTTATGTCGCGCCGGGTAACGCCGGTACGGCACTGGAGCCGGGTGTCACGAACATTGACATTGATCCCATGGATTTCGATGGTCTGATCGCCTTTGTTCAGCGTGAATCTGTCGACCTGACAGTCGTGGGCCCTGAAGATCCGCTGGTGGCCGGCATTGTCGATCGATTTCAGGCAGCGGGACTGAAGTGCTTCGGACCCTCCAGACTCGCCGCGCAACTTGAAGGCTCGAAAAGTTTCACCAAGGCGTTTCTTGAGAAATACGGGATTCCCACGGCGGGATACCGGGTGTTTGAAGCCATAGAACCGGCTTTGGAATACGTCAGTGAACTGACCCCGCCCATTGTGATCAAGGCGGATGGACTGGCGGCCGGGAAGGGCGTGGTGATTGCTGGTAGCCGCGAGGAAGCCGGGGACACCATTCGCGATATGCTGTCCGGTAACCTGCTGGGTGGTGCAGGGAGCCGAATCGTCATTGAGGAATTTCTTGAAGGCGAGGAAGCCAGTTTTATCGTCATCGCTGATGGGGAGCGTTACCTGCCGTTTGCATCATCGCAGGATCACAAGGCTGCCTACGATGGCGACCGGGGACCCAATACAGGCGGCATGGGTGCCTATTCACCCGCTCCGGTAGTCACTGATGAAGTCCATCAATTGATCCTGCAACGGGTGATCGAACCCACGATCGCCGGCCTGAGATCGGAAGGATCCCCCTACACGGGTTTTCTTTATGCCGGCCTGATGATTGACAAGGCCGGCAATCCCCGGGTCATTGAATTCAACTGCCGTTTCGGGGACCCGGAGACGCAGCCGATCCTGTCCCGGA
>JAQCAK010000231.1 GCA_027621895.1 Pseudomonadota bacterium
CGGGTTCAGCTCGCGAGCCATCGCCCAGTAGTGCTCTGCTTTTTCAACCTGGCCATGTGCCCTGAACAGGTTCCCCAGTCGAAATGCCGCATCGGCCTTCAACTGCTCAGCACTGTGCTGACGGATGTTGCCGGTCACAGTCTCTGCCGACTGGACATACTCACTGTCAGCGCCCTTCGCGACCCAGTCTTTCAAAGCCGGCGTGTAGACGTCCGTACCGAACGATATGGCCTGGTCGCCCTCACCAAACTCGTGAATCTTGGCGTAGGTACCTTCATCGATTCGAACTATCCTGCCTTCCTCGTCAATCCAGGCTGAGGACGGCACATTCACGAAGTTAAAGGTGCTGCTGATGATATGGTTTTCGTCCACCACCTGGATGTAACTGGCGTTCGCCGCATCGAAGATCGGGCCGGCTACCGCCTCACCACCGGTATCCTCGGCGGCGCAGATGATCACAAAATTGGGGTCGTTGATTTCTTCGTACACTTGTTGCCACACGGGCACGTCAAGGAAGCATCCTCACCATGAGGACCAGGTGACTATCAGTGCCTTCTTGCCCTTGAGATCAGCCATGCGGATCACATTGCCCTGGCGATCGGTGATTTCAAAATCCGGTGCCATCGCATCCACGAGCATGTTTTCGCGCTTCGCCGGGATCTCACCGAAGCTCCAGACCCGTGCTTCCTGGTCAGCAACATAGGGCTGTTCCAGCAGATCAGCGAATGCGGTCAGGTTAAACCACTGCTGCCCCGCATCGCTGACCAGCAGCTTATCGTTCAGTGGCACACACATATCGTTAAAGCAGGCGCCTTCCGGTTTCAGTTCAAAACCGTTCAAGGCAGCCAGGTCATCTGGCCTGATCAACAGGGCATCGCTCTCGCCGGTTTCGGCGAGCACGATCCTTTTGCCCTGGTACAGCACAGTTGTGCTGCCCTGGGGATGTATGGGTGTCTGCTCAAACGGATGCCGAAGCTCCGGATAAGCCATGAAGGCCTCAGCCATGATCATGCTCCTGATTGTAGGTCCCGTTATCCTAGCGTTTTCTGGGTGGAGTGCCTACGGGCATTGCTCTAACAGAGAAATCGGTGTTACCTGGGGGGCAAGTGTGCCATCCTGCGCACCTACCCAACTCTGTTCGTTTCCCCCGTTATGATTCTTCGCGCTTCCTGCGATATATCGCTCACCCTGGCGGAGCCTACCGCCATGATTTTCATGCTGAGACCACGAAGTGGCGCCTCACAATGGGTTCGCCGCGATGAGTTTACCTTCTCTAAACCGCTGGAAGTCATTGAATACGTTGACGGATACGGTAATCTCGCCCAGCGACTGGTTGCGCCACAGGGCGATATCGACATCCACAGCAGTGTCGATGTGGAAACCCCGGAACTGATGGATACTGATCCGAACGCCGGATTCGTGTTCATCGAGTCACTTCCCGAGGGGGTACTTGGCTACCTGGTGCCCACCCGCTACTGCGAATCCGAGCGCTTCAGTTACATCACCCAGGACATCATCGGTGGCGCAAACCACGGGTACCAGCAGGTCAGCACGATCACGGAATGGATTCGCAACAACATTGAATACCGCCCGATGGACGGTGAGGCGCTGCTGTCAGCCGAAGAAGTCAGGCAGCAGGGACACGGTGTCTGCAGGGACCTGGCCCATCTTGGCATCGCCATGTGCCGGAGTATCAGCATTCCTTCCAGACTGGTTGTCGGCTACCTGCTTGGACTGGAACCGATGACGCTGCACGCCTGGTTTGAGGCCTACGTGGGCAATCGGTGGTACGCCTTCGACCCCAGCCAGAAGACGCTGACCGGCGGGCGAATAGTGATCGCTTACGGCCGGGACTCTGCGGATGTGCCCGTCTACCACCTGTTCGGACCACTACCGGTGTACAGCAGCATGGACGTGACTGTCAGCCAGCTTTCAGACTGACTTGACCTGAACCCGAACGTTCAGCGTCGAACCTACCCCGCCAGTTCCGGTGAAGTGACCCGATACCGGGGGTACGGATTCCGGCATGATCGATACCGCTGCAGGGATATGATGGGTTGCCGTCAGTTCACCCACAGTGGGATCAAATCCTTTCCAGCCTGCACCCGGCAGGTAGATTTCTGCCCAGGCATGGGTTGCACCATAATCAAACTCCGTGGACGGGGCGTGCAGGTAGCCGCTGACGAATCGGGCAGCGAGACCCCATTGCCTGGCGGTATACATGAACAGCCAGGCAAAATCTCGGCAGGAACCGGACTGCAGACCCAGGGTGTCTTCCACCGACTGAACCCCAGGCTCTTCCCTGACACGATACTGATGCTCGGACCGGATGGTCTGACTGATCTCATTCAGGAGCCCGTATGTCTGGATACCCGAACGCTGGCTGAAACGTCCAAGCCAGGCAGCAAACAATCCATCGTTGCCGTGCAGGTTATTCTGCAGATAGGGTGCCAGCGCCTGGTACTCTTCATTGTTATAGATAAAAGGAAACAGAACTGCATAGTCCTCCAGCAGGAAATCCAGCGGCCATTCATCGTAGTGCGCAATCGAGACCTCACTGACGATGGACAGGCGGCGTGTTGGTACGGAGAACGATGCCACGGCCACAGAGTTGTCGTACTCATCCCGGTGCCATTTCACCACGGCCGTGGGACTGACCGTCAGGGTTGCCCGCTCTATCCGAACATCATGTCCTTCCCGGGGTCGGAGCAGCAGCTTGTGAGGACCCAGCATGACATCACCTGAGAACAGGTATTCAGTTTCATGGAAGAGCTGGAGGCGTTTCATGGGTGGGCATCTTAACCGAATGTATGCCGAAGAGCGCTATGGTCGGCAGCTCATGTCATGGTTTACGTTACTCGAAGTGTCGGGGACAATACCCTGGTCTCTTGCTCGACTAATCAGTCCCGGTGAAACACTAGTGGCGCCACCTGAAAACACGCTCGTCAACCTCTTCATCATTGGCGGAATGAAATGCGGTACCACTTCGCTGTTTAGTTATCTCGCTGCGAGTCCTGCCATCGGTGCCTGCTCTGAAAAAGAACCCATGTTCTTCTCCCATGCCGGTCTGTGGGAAAAAGGCGTCGACTGGTACGAATCACTTTTCGACTGGAGCCAATCTACCCAGTGGTTTTGTCAGGCCAGCACGAGTTACACCCGTCAGCCGTTTCGTCCGGACGCGGCGGCCAGGCTGTACCAGTACAACCCCGATGCCCGGCTGATTTTTATTGCCCGTGAGCCTTTCGCGAGGATCGTCAGCCATTACAAGCACATGGTGCGTATCGGGGTGGAAGAGCGAGGGTTCCTTGAGGCACTGTTGTCGGATGATGACTACCTGGTCACGAGTCTGTACGCCTATCAGTTGCATCACTACACCCGGTGGTTTCCGACATCACAACTGCTTATTCTCTCGTTCGACGAACTTGTCCGGTATCCGGATCGTACCCTCGGGCGTATCGCCGATTGGCTAGAGTCAGATCTGCAACTGGATTCCTCGCTGACCGGGACCATTCATCAGAATGCCAGTTCAGGCGTCACCCGGATCATCAACCTGAATGTCGATGCAAGGCTAAAGCGGTTCGCCAGGGCATCCGGTCTTCGTCGGTTGCTGAGAAGAACTCCGATCTGGAGGTTGTTGCTCAGAGCCCGCAAACCGTTTACGCAAAGCTCGAGAATCGCCAATTTTAATGACCCCGGATTCCTGGTAGAAGTTGAACAGGGGCGCGATGCTCTTGGGCCGATTCTGAATGACGCCGACGCCGATTTCGAGAAGGCGTTCGAGTTCGACACCGGCGAATGGCAGAATAACCGGACCTCCAGCGATCACTCTGAACTGACCCGACGGTTTCAGGCGAAGATTGAAGCAATGTGCGCCCCCGGCTATTCGGCCAGTTACTCCTGCATGCGGCCTCGTGGATAAGCCGCCTGTGACCAGCAACTGGCAGCGCTACCTGAGAAAACTGAATCTCGCACGCCGGCGCGCCATCCGAGCGGCGGAAGCCAGTATCGCTATGGCGCTTGGTCAATTACGACGACCGGTGCTGGAGCTCGCGCTGCAGGAACTCAACGACTACCCCAAAAGGCAAATCTCATTCTGCATTTCCTACCGTAACCGTTTCGAACACATCACCCGTACCCTGCCCGTAAACCTGGAAGACAACCGCCCAAAGGCCGAAGAAACTGAGTTTGTTATCGTTCAGTTCGGTGGTGAAGAAGACCTGTATCCCTGGCTGAAGGCGCACTACTCAAAGGACCTGGAGAGTGGGTACATCAAGTTCTATACAAGTGACCAGATGCACGGCTGGCATATGAGCGTCGCCAAAAATACCGCGCTTCGCCTGGGAACTGGCCGGTTCGTCGTGAGCCTGGATTGCGACAACTTCACAGGCCCCCTGGGTG
>JAQCAK010000232.1 GCA_027621895.1 Pseudomonadota bacterium
TGATCCTTTCTCGTACGGCCGGTGAGCGTCGTGAGTATCTTGATCAGCTGCTGCCACATCACCAGGCAGATTTTGAAGACATCTTCCGCATTATGGATGGTCTGCCAGTCACCATCCGGTTACTGGATCCACCATTGCACGAGTTTCTGCCGCACACTGAAGAGGACATCGAGGCGGTGGCTCGTCAACTCGGAAAGTCGCCCGGGGTCATCCATGAAGCAACCGAGCATCTCGAAGAGGTCAACCCGATGCTGGGCTTCCGGGGTTGCCGCCTGTCAGTGGTCTATCCCGAGATAACCGAGATGCAGGTGAAAGCGATCATCGGGGCAGCAGTAGCGTCGATCAAGGCCGGTCTTTCACCCACCCCCGAGATCATGATCCCGCTGGTAATCAATGTCCGGGAGATCAGGCTGATCTCAGATATTATTGATCGGGTGATCCATGAAATGCTGCAGGCCGAGGCCGTCTCGGTCCGCTACAAGATAGGTACCATGATGGAGACTCCTCGAGCCTGCCTCGGGGCGGACAGGCTCGCACCCGCGGTGGAATTCATGAGCTTCGGCACCAACGACCTGACGCAGATGACCTACGGGTTCAGCCGGGACGATGCTGCGAAATTCATCCCCGAGTACCTGGACAACAAGCTGATTGAATACGATCCCTTTATCACGCTCGACCAGCGGGCGGTTGGCAGGCTGATGAAAATGGCCGTCACGGAATCCCGCAGCCGGAAGAAAAACATCAAGTACGGGATCTGCGGCGAGCATGGCGGTGACCCCCGGTCAATTCACTTCTGTCATGAACTGGGCCTTGATTACGTTTCCTGCAGCCCCTACCGGGTGCCTGCCGCGAGGATTGCCGCGGCACAGGCCGCTGTGAGCGAAACAAGAAAATAGCCGTGGCGATGGCGATTCTGGTTAACGCCCTGGTCATCGCCGTGGTGGTCCTGATGCACTATGAAGCGCTGCGTCAACTGTACACCCGGATTCCCAGTCTGCCCGTCCCCCGCAGGGTCCACGTACTTGTTGCGGTGTTCGGTGCATTAATCGCGCATTTTCTGGAAATCTGTGTCTTCGCGCTGGGGCTTCGCTGGCACATCCAGACCGACGGCATGGGTTCTCTTGTGGGATTTGAACATGCGGGATCTGAGAACGCCTCCCTGGTTGACTGTATCTATTTCTCTTTCGTCAACTACACTTCACTGGGTTATGGCGAAATCGTGCCTGTCGGTCCGGTTCGATTCCTGTGTGGTATCGAGGGACTGGTAGGTCTCGTGATGATCGGCTGGACCGCTTCCTTCATCTACATCGAAATGACCCGGTTCTGGCGGGAACCTGCCGAGAACATACTGCCGTGACCTGAAGGCTCGCCGCGTCTCTCAGGCGCTGGTCGAATCTGCGGGACTCGCCGATTGATCTATTGACAGGCGCCAAGGTAAACAGAGGTCCAGTCCATCTCGACTTTCATGACCATGGGGCCCATCTGCATGCTGACGGTCATATCACCCTCACCCTGGTCTCCCGAGACTTCATACAGCCCGGCAACATTCGCGTCAGCGCCATGCATGCTGCAGTCCATCGCAAAACTGAGCGTGTTCCCGGTCACTGAAGTACTTGTCATCCGGCAGTGCTCGACCCCCTCGAGCAGGGTCTCCGGATCGTAGGCAGCATCCTCGACGCAGACCGTTGAGGTATTTACGACCGGTTCCGGCATCAGGCTGTTGGTGGTTGTCATGGTGGTTTCCCACTGTCCGGGTTTCACCTTCAATTCATCACCGAGGGCGTGAACAGACCCACCCAGCGCCATTAACAGCATTGCCGCTTTTAAGAGCCAACAATCTGCGACAGCAAATTGATTAATCGTTGTCCTGGGTGTTTTCATCTGCCGTTATCCGCTTCGCTATCAGGGTCCCGTCAATTTACGACGATCTCGCGACCAGCACCAGATCCGCAGGTCTGCTGACTGTCTAACAACTGTCCTGCAATCCATCGGGCCAGCCATGCGTATACCTGTTCAAATCATCCTTAACCGGAACGCCATGCCAGCCATACCTCGCCAGATTTTCGATGAACGCCTGATCACAGGCCTCGGCTATGCCGGGCTTCTGCCGATGCTGCTATGCGTCATGTTCATCAATGCCCCCTGGAGCCTGCCAGTCCTGGAGGGCTATTCACTGGCTATCATTGCTTTCCTGGCCGGTGCCTGGTGGGCTACCGCACTGATGCACCGTGACTGCACGGCCGCAGACGTCAGGGCAGTGCTGATACTCAGCAACGCCACCGTCATTGCCGCCGTGGCTGCCGTTGCTCTCATGGACAGTGGCTCACTGCTGGTTCTTGCCGTGCTCTTCGCATGCCTGCTCAAGGGCGAGAACCAAATGGCCGTCTTTCGCCAGCAACCTGACTATTACCGCGGCATGCGGACCGGTGTCAGTGCCGTCGCCATTGCCCTGCACCTGGTGGCGTTCACCCTCGTCGCATGAGCACCCTTTACTGGCTGAACAACGACCTCCGCCTGGGGGACAACCCGGCACTGACAGCGGCCGCCGCTGATGACTCCCTGACATGCGTTTTCTGCATTGATCCCCACTGGTTCAGGACAGACCGCTTCGGCAACCGGCGCATGGGCACACATCGCTGGCGATTCCTGCGCGAATCCCTGCTTGACCTGCACCAGCAGCTCTCGCAGTTCGGGCAGACCCTGCACCTGCTTGAAGGCAATCCCGGTGAAACACTGCCCACGCTTCTGGCGACTGGCCAGTTCAACCGGATCGTTCGTACCCGACAGCACACCAGTGATGCGGTCAACATCTGGGATGCCCTGCAGACTGCCTACCCGGCCATCAGCTTCGAGCAGTACGATTCGGCAACGCTTTACGGGGCTGATGCCATCACCCGGTGGTCCTCCCTACCCGAAACGTTTTCCGCTTTCAAACGGGCACTTGCTGGCACCCCGTTTCGGCCAGAAGTTGCCATGCCATCACGGTTACCGGGACCGGCTTCCATTGATATAGACGATCGCCTCATCGAGTCACCCGCTTCGAGCGCCATCGTCCGGGGCGGGGCTACCGCCGCTCACAGGCACCTGGGTGACTACTTCGACAGCGGCGCGGCGTCTGCCTACCGGGAGACCCGCAACAACCTGGCTGGCAGGCACTATGCCACCGGCACCTCTCCGTGGCTTGGCAACGGCTGCCTGTCTCCTGTCGAGGTGCTGCAGCGGCTGCGCCGTTATGAGGCTGAGCGCGGGGCCAATGAATCCACCGAATGGATTCTGTTCGAACTGCTGTGGCGTGAATTCTTCCAGTGGTATGGCTACGCGTACGGTGATCGCCTGTTTCAGTTCAGCGGGATCAACGGCCGGCGGCCCCTGACGACTTTCTACCGGGAACGCTTCCTGAAATGGCGCGAGGGCCGCACCCCCTGGCCAATCGTCAACGCCTGCATGGCAGAACTCAAGGAAACCGGCTTGCTCAGCAATCGAGGTCGCCAGCTGGCTGGTTAATGAACTCGGCCTGGACTGGCGCTGTGGCGCCGGCTACTTCGAAGAACAGCTGATCGACTATGACCCCTGCAGCAACTGGGGTAACTGGCAGTACATTGCCGGTGTCGGTGCTGATCCTCGTGGTGGACGTCACTTCAATCTCGAAAAACAGGCTGACACCTGGGATCCCGACGGCGATTACCGGCGCCGCTGGGCGGGAGAAAACCCCACCGGACCGCTGGACAGCGTTGACTACTACGACTGGCCCGTCATCACAGAAGCTTCCTGAATTGATCGTCAGGTAAACAGCGACCTGAGATGAGGGTTCAGCATGCGGGAGTCCGGGTCGAGCGCCTCGCGAACCTCCTGGAAGTCCTGCCAGCGTGGATAGAGCGTTTTGAGTCTCTTCGCGTCGAGTGTATGTATTTTCCCCCAGTGCGGACGCCCCTCGTATTTCCAGAAGATCGGTTCTATTTCTGCAAACACATGCCTGTACTCGAGATCACCATACTGGTGAATGGATATGGAACATCCGTCCCGACCTTCGAACATCGAGAGCCAGATATCGTCCGCCTTCACATAGCGATACTCAAAAGGGAAGGACACCGGCAGACGCCGATCACGTATGGTTGCCAGGATTTCCTGGACACAGGCCGGGCCCGCATCAGCCGGCACGGTGTATCCCATTTCACGAAACCGCACGATTCTCACATGGGGCAGCACTTCAAACGAATGCCCCGTCCTGACCGTTTCCGCGGCGTCAGCCACGGACAACTGCAGCAGCCGATCGTAAATTGAAGGACCAAAGAAGGGAATCCAGCCCACTGCCTCGAAGGCCTGGCGCAGCGCAAGGACACCATAGGGGTCATCCCAGCCCTCATCCCTGTCACCGG
>JAQCAK010000233.1 GCA_027621895.1 Pseudomonadota bacterium
GGCCGGCTGCGGAAATGGCGGCAATACTCGGCGTTAACTAGCGCGGCAGTCTGACCCGGTTGCGGGTAGACTCGTGTCAATGAGCGAATCCGATCTGTCCGCCCGACATGCGGAACAGCGATACCAGATATTCATCAAGCGTAATCTGACCCGCAATTACCTGGCGCATCTTGTCCACGGTATGCTGGGCCAGACCGGCTTCCGCTTTATCAATGCCCCCACGTTTATCCCGGCCTATCTATTTATGCTGTCCGGTGGGTCCAGTGTCGTGGTGGGTCTGGCGCTGTCGCTGCAGGGGCTGGGCCAGATGGTCACGCCCATGATTGGCGCAAACCTGATTTCTCACCGCAAGCGCGTGCTGCCGATCGGCTTTGTCACCGGGGCATTGATGCGCCTGTGTGTGTTCCTGATGGGGCTTGCGGGTTTCTTTCTTGACACCCATGCCACCCTGGTGGCGGTCATCTGTCTGCTGGTACTGTTTGGTATCTTTGAGGGCGCCCAGGGCGTCATCTTTAACTACCTGATGTCAAAGGTTATTCCCGTAAACAAGCGGGGACGTTTGACCGGATTTCGGAATTTCCTGGCAGGCATCGTGTCAGCGGCAGTTGCCTACATCGGCGGAACCTACCTGATCGGCAGTGAACTCTCGACGACGGGGTACTCCTGGACCTTCCTGCTGGCTTTCGTCCTGACGTCCATTGGGCTGGCGTCCCTGATGCTGGTTCGTGAACCGGAACCTCCGCAGGTCAGCCCCAGGATCTCGCTGCTTCAGCAGTTTCGTGATGTGCCGGCTTTCCTCAGGCAGGATCCCGCCTTCACCCGCTATTTTGTTGCGCGGGCTATCGCCACCATGGGCAGAATGGCACTGCCCTTCTACATCCTGTTTGCAGGAGAAGCGATCGGTTTGACCGGCGAAACGCTGGGGATTGTGACTTTTGCTTTCGCTCTGGCAGGCACCGTGTCGAATCTCATCTGGGGTGCAATTGCGGATGCCCGGGGCTTCCGCCTGTTACTGCTGTTGTCCTGCGCTCTGTGGGTGCTGTCGACACTGCTGCTCATTGTTGCACCGACATTCGTGCTGACGGTCCTGGTTTTCAGCGGTATCGGAGCGGCGGTCCAGGGGTTTGAAAATGCCTCCAGGAGCATTGTGCTGGAATTCGGTGACCGCACGAACGTTCCCCTTCGAATAGCGATCGCCAACACCACCTCGCAGATCACGGGTGCTGCCGGGCCGCTTGTCGGTGGTCTGCTGGCAGCGGCTTTCG
Source organism: Pseudomonadota bacterium (assembly GCA_027621895.1). GTDB lineage: Bacteria > Pseudomonadota > Gammaproteobacteria > Pseudomonadales > Azotimanducaceae > UBA9659. Next base: position 1,266 of record JAQCAK010000233.1, read on the forward strand.
GTTACGAAACCGTGTTCCTGGTCTCCGTGCTGTTTCTTCTCGCCGGGGCGCTGATTGTTCTCTTCATGGTGCCGGAACCCCGATTCCGCCAGGTGCGCTGAAGTGATCCCGCGCTGAGGCTTTCCTGACCATGCAGGTGAACTTGCGTGACAGGGCCTGTACCGTTTATGTAATATGGGCGCCATTGAGCAAATGGGCCAGAACGATGAACCTCGTCAGCAGCGCAATTTTTAGCTGTCACCTGAATGCAGTGAGCATCCGGGAAGTGCGTGCCTGCATGATCGTATCTGAAACCGCTGCAGCGACCGCGGCCTCAATCTGATTCCCGTATGAGTGCCGGGTCTGCACTCAAGGTGCGGACCCGGCTTTTTTTTGGCCTTTTTATTAGTAGAGAACAGTAAACACGACCATGGACGATTTTCCTCGTATCAAAAGACTGCCGCCGTACATCTTCAGTATCACGGATTCCCTGAAGCGTGAGGCGCGAGCGCGTGGCGAGGACATTATCGATTTCGGTATGGGGAACCCAGACCAGCCGACACCGCAGCATATTGTCGACAAGCTGGTTGAAACCGTGCGCCGCGGTGATACCCACCGATACTCCCAGTCAAAAGGGATTCCCCGCCTGCGACGTGCGATCTGCAACTGGTACAAGCAGCGGTTCGATGTCGACCTGAATCCTGAGACAGAAGCTATCGTTACCCTGGGTTCAAAGGAAGGGATAGCGCACCTCGCCATGGCGGTGCTCGGTCCGGGAGACGCGGTGCTGGTACCGAACCCCAGCTATCCGGTTCACCCCTATGGATTCGTGATCGCAGATGCTGACGTACGCCATGTCCCCTTGACCGAAGACACGGACTTTTTTGAAGAACTCCAGCACGCGATCACCAATACCTGGCCGAAACCCAAGGTCCTGGTCATCAATTTTCCCGGGAACCCGACAACCCAGTGTGTCGAGCTGGATTTTTTTGAGAAGGTGATCGCGATTGCCAGGGAGCATGGCATCTGGGTTGTTCAGGACCTGGCCTATGCTGATCTGGTGTTCGATGGTTATGTGGCACCCAGCATTCTGCAGGTGCCCGGCGCGAAAGACATTGCGGTTGAGTTCTTTACCATGTCCAAGAGCTACAACATGCCGGGCTGGCGGATCGGATTCTGTGTCGGCAACCCGACGCTCGTCGGTGCACTGGGTCGAATCAAGTCGTACCTGGACTACGGCATGTTTACGCCGGTTCAGGTGGCAGCCATCGCCGCGCTTGAGGGTGACCAGAGCTGTGTCTCAGAGATTCGGGACATGTATCGAAAGCGCCGGGATGTGCTCTGTGAAGGATTGAATGCCATTGGCTGGCAGGTGACGCCGCCGAAGGCGACCATGTTCGTCTGGGCAAAGATTCCGCCCCAGTTTGCAGAGATGGGATCGCTCGAATTCAGCAAGCATCTGCTGAAGGAAGCGGGCGTCGCCGTTTCACCGGGTGTTGGCTTTGGCCAGTATGGCGATAATCACGTCAGGTTTGCCCTGATTGAAAATGAACATCGAACTCGCCAGGCACTGCGTGGTATCAAGAAAATGTTCAGGAATGCAGCTGGTGTCCAGGTATGAGTAACCGGGTAGGGATCTGCGGTCTGGGAACGGTTGGCTCCGGACTCTTCAATCTCTTTGCCACCAACCTGGCTGAGATCGCTCGCAAGACGGAGCAGGTGCCCCGGCTGGTGCAGGTAGGTTGTCGCCGGGATCATCCAGACTGTGACCTGTCTTCTGTTGCGGTAACCCGTGACATATTCGACGTCGCGCGTAACCCCGACGTGGATATTCTGGTGGAACTGATCGGTGGCACAGACACCGCCAGGGAACTGGTGCTGGAAGCGCTGGCCAATGGCAAGCATGTCGTCACGGCCAACAAGGCGCTGATTGCCCTGCATGGCGATGAACTGTTCCGCGTTGCCGAACAGCAGGGTCTTGCGATTCGCTATGAGGCAGCCATCGCAGGCGGTATTCCGATTGTGAAAGCGATCCGGGAGGGGTTAGCGGGTAACAGGATTGACTGGATCGCCGGCATTATCAACGGCACGTCAAACTTCATACTTTCCCAGATGTCTGAACCCGGCAGCAACCTGGCTTTCGCGGATGTGCTGAGAGAAGCCCAGGACCTGGGCTACGCGGAAGCCGATCCCACCTTCGACGTGGAAGGCATTGATGCGGCGCATAAGCTGACCATCCTGGCCTCCATCGGACTGGGGGTGCCCCTGCAGTTTGAATCCATGTACACAGAGGGTATCGCCGGTATCACAGCGGCCGATATCCGGTTCGCGGCAGAACTGGGTTACACCATAAAACATCTGGGTATCGCCAGGCGTTCAGGTGATGCAGTCGAGCTTCGTGTGCATCCCACGTTTGTTGCCCGTGACCAGATGCTGGCGCAGGTGAATGGCGTGATGAATGCGGTGATGGTCGGGTCGGATGCGGCAGGGCAGACCATGTATTACGGTGCCGGTGCGGGTGCGGGTCCCACCGCGTCGGCGGTCATGGCGGACATTCTTGATATCTGCCGAACCGACACCTCGGTGCCGAATGCCGGCTATGTCGATATCAGGTCAGCCGATGTTCTGCCGATCAGCGGCATCAGGTCGTCTTACTACCTGCGCCTGGAAGTCGTGGACAAGCCAGGTGTAATGGCTGATGTGTCCTCCATCCTGGGGAATCATGAAGTCAGCATCGAAGCGCTGATTCAGAAGGACTCACGACGCAGCGATGCCCAGATCGTTATCATTACTGATGAAGTCAGGGAATCGGCAATGAACGAGTGTATTGCCGAGCTTGAGGCGTCGGCAGAGGTCCTTAATCCCGTGACCCGTATCCGGGTCGCGTCTTTCTAGAGTGTCCTATCACCGGCGGATTCAGCGAAGACCGGTACCGCCTGCCTCCGATGGCAGACAGCCAGGGGAAACCGGCAGCGACAACCAGGCGTTGCTGGAACGTCTTTTTCGTATCAGGGGTATTGCCGGGCCTGATCAGATGGATCATTCCCTGGCAGGGTTGATACCACCAAACCAGCTCAAACACATTGATGCAGCGGCAACCCTGGTGGCAGACGCGCTCACGCAGG
>JAQCAK010000234.1 GCA_027621895.1 Pseudomonadota bacterium
CTGGTGCTCGGCGCCTTTTCCCAGGGTGTTGAACGCATTTACCTGGCCAGGGAGCCGTTTCGAATCAACGAGAAAGCCGTCGAGAATCTGCCGGAAAGGGACAAGGTGGAAATTCTGCAGTTTCCCCTGACTCACCGGGCCGAGGATACCCGGACCATGGCGAGACTGATGTGGGAAGCGGGCTGCCGGGTGTTTATCGTCCTGGGTGGAGACGGCACGTCCCGTATCGTGGCCGGTCCCTGCCCCGATGCCATTATCCTGCCCCTCTCGACCGGCACCAACAACGTGTTCCCCTATCGTATCGAGGCGACGGTGGCCGGCATGGCTGCAGGGCTCGTGGCTGCCGGCAGGGTCTCAGCGGATCACTGCCTGCGCTGCAAGCGGGTCCATGTCCAGCAGGGTGACATCGCCGATATCGCCCTGATCGATGCCGTGATGCTGCACGATGATTTCATCGGCAGCCTGATGCCGTTTGATGCAGACAAGCTCGGCAAGATCGTACTGACCCGTGCGGAACCTGCCAGCATTGGTATCTCCCCTATCGGCGGATTCATGGTGCCCACGGGCCATCATGACGATCGCGGTGTGGTCGCTGAATGCGGGCCCGATGCGGACAACTGGATCAACGTGCCCCTGTCACCGGGCCTGCATGCAGACGTCGGCATTCACGCGGTTCAACCCCTGGCCCTGGGCGAGCCCGTGACCTTCGAGGGACCCGGCATACTGGCATTCGACGGAGACAGGACCCTGAAACTGCAGGCGGGTGAAACGGCAACCGCCACAGTGCTCAGAGACGGTCCCTTTATCATCGAGGCAGAACGCGTGATGGCTGTAGCCGCTGAAGCACAATTGTTTGATAAACCTTACAAATCCAGCTGATTCGAAGTGCACAACACCCGGCCAATCCGGTATCCTTTCTCGAACCGAATTTTCTGTATCAACATGAAAGCACTACCCATATTGCTCATCTCCCTGGCTCTGGCTGTTCCCCTGGGAGCAACTGAAACTGCCGCGAAAAAAGCTGAATCCGATGACGGCCCCGTAACCAAGACACTGGTATGGCCTGACGGCACGCGCTACGTGGGCGGCGTCGTCGAAGGCAAGCGCTCCGGCAAGGGAACCATCTTCTGGCAGGATGGTACGCGGTTTGTCGGACAGTTCGAAAACGATATGCGCAATGGTCCGGGCACCATGATTCTCCCTGATGGCACGGTCTACACCGGGTTCTTCAGAAACGATGAACTCATCGACACCCAGTCAACCATCACCGCCAGCAACGCCGTTGATTCGTTCAATGACGACACCGCCCGGGAAATGGACGATGCCAGCACTTCCAGTGCTCTCGGCGATACTCAACTGCCGATGGAGGCAGACAGCATTGCATCTGAAGCGCCCGTGGCTGTTGCTGAAGCCGAAATCAGCCAGGAGATGCCAGAACCGGAGGCCGCGCCGGCCGAGCCAGAACAGACTGGCATCACAGACGTTGCCGAATCCGAAGCATCCGTGACAGAGGAGGTGGAGACAGAGGCTCTTGATGAATACAGCAGCGAGATCGCAGCCGACACTGAGCACAGTTTAACCGACCCTTATCACAGCGATGTGACCGAGGTGACGCCTGAAGTCGAGGCCCAGCTGACTGAAACGATTCAACTGTGGGCTGCCGCCTGGCAGGACCAGAACGTTGTCCAGTACCTCGAGAACTATGCCGAGGAGTTTGTCGTTCCGGGTCGCCTGAGCCGACGCAACTGGGAAGCCCAGCGACGAACCAGCCTGAAACGACCCAGTTTTATCAAGCTGGATATTGAGTTTCAGCGATTTGACCTGGTTGAACCCAATATCGTGGATGTCTTCTTCCGCCAGGCTTACCGGTCGAATACCTACAGTGACCTGACAGACAAGGTGCTGCGAATGAAGAAAGCAGGCCCTGACTGGAAGACCCTGATAGAGAGAAGCCGTTGAGCGCCCCGACCGAATCGGCAGTCCCCGCTCCATCAGCAACGATTCTCATGCTGCGTGACGGCCCTGACGGCCTGGAAACATTCATGGTCGTCCGGCACCACCAGATCGATTTCGCCTCGGGTGCGCTGGTTTTCCCCGGCGGGAAGGTCGATGACGATGACTACGAGGTCCGGGAGTACTGCGATGGTATCGATGGCGCCAGCGACACGGAAATCGCGTTGATGGCCGGCGCGATCCGTGAGGCATTCGAGGAATGTGGCATCCTGCTGGCCCGCGAGACGGGCAGCGATCAGCTGGTGTCCGGCGAACGGCTGAAAACCCTGGAACACTACCGCAAACCCCTGAACGACATGGAGATCACCCTTGGGGCCTTCCTGGAGCAGGAAAATCTCAGGCTGGCCTGCGACCAGCTTCAGCATTTCGCTCACTGGATCACGCCCGAGATGATGCCGAAGCGGTTTGATACACATTTTTACCTGGCATCCGCGCCGTCAGACCACCTGGCTGTCCATGATGGTCATGAGTCCGTGGATTCAATCTGGATTTCGCCAGCAGACGCACTGAAAGGTAATGCTGACGGTACCTATACCATCATCTTTCCGACACGACTCAACGTGGAAATGCTGGGCACCAGCACGAACGTTGAAAACGCCATGCAGATGGCACGTGAGCGTACCGTCGTCTCGGTGCTGCCCTGGATCGAGAAGCGCGACGACGGCAACTATCTCTGCATTCCTCCGGAAGCAGGCTACGCCATCAGCGAAGAAATCATGAGCCAGCCCGGCTGACTGTCGACGCCCGCTTGTTCCTAGGCCAGCCTGGTCCCCAGCGGCACCTCGCCATCCGGTATACAGAGAACCACCTTGCCTGACTCGTCATGAAAGCCGGTAATCAGGCATTCCGACATGAGCGGGCCAATCTGTTTCCTCGGAAAGTTCACCACACCCACCACCAGCCGCCCTGTCAGTTCACCTGGCTGATAGTGCTCCGTTATCTGGGCACTGGATTTGCGAATACCCACTTCCTCGCCGAAATCCACATGCAGGATATAGGCAGGCCGACGGGCTTCCGGAAACGGCTCTGCATTCACGACACGGCCTACCCGCAGCTCCACCCTCTCGAAATCATCCCAGGTTATTTCCAGGGTTCTTCTCCTTTCTCAGCAGCGGTACATACCCTAACCTAGGGCCCTGTTCATGACATTCTCTGCGCTACTCGCTATGCCATCAGACTTCGCATCGGTCGTCAGGGCCGAACTCACCGATCCGATACTCGATCTCTGCCGGTTGTTTGCCGACGAAAAGGCACACGATCAGTTCACTTTTTTTTCCGGGATTCTCAACCTGCTGCACGATCCGGATGATGAGGAAATGGTGCTGACCGCCTGTATCGAACTATCCAAATGCGCGTTCCTGGGTTACGAGTACAGCCTGGACGCCCAGCTGATGATCGACGCGATCCTGGAGCGCGCGATTAATCTTTCACATACCATGAGTGCCACGAATTTGAACTGACGTGATGCGCAGTATCACGTCATCCTGAACGCAGTGAAGGATCTGTCACTGCTCACGTCCCGCGACGTCCTCTGAGTTCATGCGGGCTGACGTGATGTGCCCACACATCACGTCGTCCTGAACGTAGTGAAGGATCTTAGGCCTTGGCGCGTCCAGTTCCTTCAGGCTTACGCCTTCAGGACAAGCTTACCCCCCAAAGTCATCCAGGAAGATGTTCTCGCGCTCCACACCCAGGTCCTCAAGCATGCCGATCACAGCCGAGTTCATCATGGGCGGACCGCACATGTAGTATTCGCAGTCCTCGGGCGCGGGATGATTCTTCAGGTATTCTTCCAGCAGGACGTTGTGAATGAAGCCGGTGTAGCCGTCCCAGCCCTCGATGTTCTGGTCAGACAGGGCCACATGCCACTCGAAATTGTCATGCTCGGCTGCCAGCTTGTCGAAATCCTCAACGTAGAACAGCTCCCGCTGGTTTCGACCACCATACCAGAAGGTAATCTTGCGATCGGTGTTCAGGCGAAGCAGCTGATCGAAAATGTGTGCGCGCATGGGTGCCATCCCCGCGCCACCGCCGATAAAGACCATTTCCGCGTCCGTATCCTTGGCAAAAAACTCACCGTAAGGCCCAAAGATCGTGACCTTTTCTCCCGGTTTCTTGGTGAACAGATAGGAAGACATCTTGCCCGGCGGGAAGTCCGTGCCCGGGGGCGGCGAGGCAATCCGGATATTGAACTTCATGATGCCCTTTTCTTCCGGGTAGTTGGCCATCGAGTAGGCCCGGATGGTGGGCTCATCGACCTTCGATTTGTGCTCAAAGACACCAAACTTTTCCCAGTCGCCCCGGTACTCCTCGTCGACCTGCATGTCCTTGTAGTCAATTTCGTAG
>JAQCAK010000235.1 GCA_027621895.1 Pseudomonadota bacterium
CCCGCGAAACGACTGGCTCGCCTCTATGCGGTCAATCACTACATTGTCAGCCAGGCCAACCCCCTGGCACTGGCGATCCAGGCTACCGAGAAAAATATTTTCCTGCCGGAACCCATCAAGAACGTCATGCGCTATTCAACCCACGAGTGGCTCAAGACCAGCGAGAAGTTTTCACGCCAGTACCTGCGGGCCGTACCGGATGTCGGCAAGGCCATGAGCATGTTTTATTCCGTGGTGGCACAGGACTACGAGGGGGATATCAACATCCTCCCGTCTTTCGGTTACGTGGATCCCAGGAAACTGCTGGCACAACTGAGCGAGGAAGAAATCCAGGACCTGGTAGAGGAAGGCGAACGCGCCACCTGGCAGCGACTGGAGCAGATCAGGATCTCGTCAAAAATCGGTCACGTACTGGATGAACTGCTGGACGAACACGGTCACCATGACGTCCGCAGGATGTACAAGAAGCGAAAGCCCAGGACGTCTTCAGCCGCCTGATACGCCTCGAACGGCAGATCCCAGGCGGACTGTTCAAACGCACAGTCCGCCTGAAATCAAATCGTGAATGGCAGACTAGGCCTGCCGCTCCGCATAACGCTGCGTCGGTCGCGAGCCGTTTTCGTCATACAGATCAAACTCATCCACCAGGTCTTCAACCCACTGGATCGTGCCCGTTCGGGACATCAGGTCATCCTGCATCAGCAGTGCGGCAGCTGACCGACCGACCAGCAGGGGTGTCTGAGACTGGCTCAGGTCCATTTCCCGTTCCTGGGCTGCATCCTGTATGAACTCGGTCGCCACTGACCCCGGGTACAACACGATAGCGGGGATACCTTTCGGTTCCAGCTCGATGGCCATATCCGCGGTCAGCCGGTCGAGACCCGCCTTGCCAGCACCATAGGAGGAGGAGAAATGGTAGCTCTGCCCGCCCGGTGATGACACATTCAGCATCCGCGCAAAATCACTTTTGAACATCCACTGGGCAGCATGCCAGCTGGCGACGTAGTGTGCCCTCAGGCCAATCCCAACCTGGTCATCCCAGACCTGAATGGGATGATCCCAGTAACCACCACCCCATGCAGGGGGGCTCGGGATCTTGTAGACATTGTTGACCAGGATATCGATGCGTCCTGCTTCCTCACCAATCTTCCGGAACAGGGCAGCGATGTCGTCATCGTTGCCATGATCACACGGGATCGCCCGGCCTTCACCGCCGGCTTCCGTGACCTGTCTCGCGGTGGTATCGATCGTCCGTTCGCCATCGCCTGTGGTTCGGCCGGTCACGTAAACCGTGCAGCCCTTTTCACCCAGCGCGATCGCAATGCCCTTGCCGATTCCCCGGCTGGCACCCGTCACAACGGCAATCTGTCCTTTCAAGTCTTCCACTGATACTCCCTCGTTCATTTGTGATCGGCCGAGCATAGCCTATGCGGTAGTGCGAGCCTACCCCTGCTAACATGTTGATCATGACGCTGCTGCTGTTTTTCGACTATCTCGGTGTGTTCGTGTTTGCCATGACCGGCGCCCTGGTCGCTGCCCGGAAGGGTATGGATATCTTTGGTTTCGTGGTGCTGGCCATGATGCCCGCCGTGGGTGGTGGCACGATCCGGGACCTGATCCTGGATGTCCCGGTCTTCTGGCTCATCGATACCTGGTACCTGTTCATCACACTGGCTGCCGCCATCCTGACCTTCGCCACCCTGTCCCTGGTGCACCGGCTGGGCACCCTGCTGGTATGGCTTGATGCCCTGGGACTGGCTGTCTTCTGCGCCATCGGCACCATGAAAGCCCTGGAGGTCACCGGTGACCCCGTCGTCGGTGTCATGATGGGTGTGATCACCGCAGTAGCCGGCGGGATCCTGCGGGATGTGATTGCCAATGAGTCGCCGCTGGTGCTTCACCGGGAAGTCTATGCCACAGCCGCTTTCCTGGGATCCGTGACCTGTGTCGCGGCGATAACCCTCCAGTTCGAGTACCCGCTTTCAATCGCTATCATCACCGCGTTTATCGTTCGCGCGCTGGGTATTACGTTCGGCCTGTCACTGCCCGGCGCCAATCCACCTGATTCGGAAAAGGACCCATGAAACCCAATATCCTGCTGATTACAGCTGACCAATGGCGAGGCGACTGCCTGTCCAGCATGAACCATCCTGTGATCCGGACACCGCACCTGGACGCGCTTGCCAGGGAATCCATGCAGTTTCGGCGTCATTACACCAATGCCGTACCCTGCGGACCCAGCCGGGCCAGCCTGCACACGGGACTGTACCTGCACAATCATCGTTCCGGCACCAATGGCACCCCACTCGACCGGCGATTTACCAACTGGGCGCTGGAATTGCGGCAGCACGGATACGACCCGGTCCTGTTCGGCTATACCCACACGGCCATGGATCCGCGCGGCGTCCCTGAAGATGACCCGGGACTCAAGAATGATGAAGGAATCCTGCCGGGTATCCGGCCGGTCATCGACATGGGCACCCTGTGTCCGGACTGGCGTGAAGACCTGATCGCGAAAGGCTATCAGCTGCCTGACTCACACCCGCTCACCTACAGTCTGCGCGACCCCGGGCAGGCCAGCGCTGATGAGCCGACTCCGCTGGCTATCGCCCGCGAGGATTCTGACACTGCCTTCCTGGTCAACCGGGTCATGGACTTCATGGGTGAACACCGAAACACAGAGGCCGGCTGGTGTATCCACCTGTCACTAAGGGCACCCCATCCTCCCTGGATTGCCCCGGCCCCCTACCATCGACAGTACCCGCTGGACCAGCTGCCCATGCCGGTTCGTCAGGCATCACCGCAAAGCGAGGCCGGCCTGCATCCGTGGCTGGCAGAACACCTCGCCAGCGGACGCAACCAGAGCCACGAGGATCCCGATCGACATCGCAGACTGCAGGCGGGGTATTACGGGTTGATGAGCGAGGTTGACGACAATATGGGACGACTGATCAACGTCCTGAAGTCCCGGGGAGACTGGGACAACACTCTGCTGGTTTTTACCTCCGACCATGGCGAGCAGATGGGTGATCACTGGATGTACGGCAAGGCAGGCTTTTTCGACCAGTCGTTTCACATTCCCCTGCTGATCCGGGCACCGGGGACGAATCCGGGCACCTGCGATGAGTTTACGGAACACGTGGATATCTTTCCCAGCCTGATGGATCTTCTGGGTCTGCCCGTTCCACGGCAGTGTGACGGTCGATCACTGGCATCCCAATTGCGCGGCGGCGCCCTGCCGGACTGGCGTTCGGCGGCCCATTTCGAGTATGACTTTCGGCACTCGGCGGCGGAAAACGTGCTGGGTCTGGAGATGGAGCACGCCTGCCTCAATGTCATTCGGGACGACCAGTACAAATACGTTCATTTCGCCGATCTGCCGGAACTGCTGTTTGATCTCAGAAACGATCCGGGCGAATGTCGGAATATTGCACCCGATAACCCGGCCCTGGTTGCCGAGTACGCAAAAAAACTGTTGAGCTGGCGAATGCAGACAACCGACAGGACCCTGACCCATTTGCAGATCAGCCGCGACAGGGGCCTGACCGACATGCGGTAGAAAGAGTAACCCGGATAGTCCAGGTCACAGGAAAGCGGCCAGCAGCGTCGCCGTGCCAAGGAATGCGATGAAGCCGGTCACATCGGTGACCGTGGTCAGGATAATCGAAGAAGCGGTCGCCGGATCCTGGCCAAAGCGGATCAGGAGCATGGGTACCAGCGCACCGGAGATACCCGCTGCAATCATCGAGAAAATCATGGCGATGCCAATAACCACCGCCAGACCTATCGACTGACTCCAGACATAAACACCCAGGCCGCAGGTCAGTGCCAGTGCGAAGCCATCCACGACACCGACTTTTATTTCCTTGGTCAGCACCTGGCGCCATTTAGGCAAACCGATTTCACGCAGCGCCAGACCGCGCATGGTCACCGCCAGGGCCTGCGAGCCCGCGTTGCCCGACTGCCCGGCAACCACAGGGAGCAGGATGGCGAGTGCCGTGAACTGGGCAATGATGGATTCAAACATGCCCACCACTGCTGCCGCGAGAAAGGCTGTCAGGAGATTGATATGTAACCAGGGCAGCCGCTTTTTGACTGCAAAAAGAGCCGGCGAAAGCGCCCTCTCTTCAGGGCTGACACCCACCATCATCTGGAGGTCGCCGGTCAGGCTTTCTTCTGCGGCCTGGAACAGCGAGCCATAACGGATAACGCCAGTCAGTCGACCGTCCTGGTCAAGGACCGGAATGGAATCCACCCGGTAACGATTGAACACCTCAATCAGTTCGTCCCGCGGCGTTGTCAGCGTTGCCCAGCCCTGAACAGGATTCATCAGGCTGGCCAGACGGGTCGTCGAATC
>JAQCAK010000236.1 GCA_027621895.1 Pseudomonadota bacterium
GCTGGCAGCGATGGCCTGGACCGAACCGGAAGAAAAGTGAGAACCCGAGATGGCTGACCTGACTGTTGAATACCTTGGACTGGGACTGAAGAATCCGCTGGTCGCCTCGGCATCGCCATTGTCACGGGACCTTGATGCAGCCCTGCACCTGGAAGATGCCGGTGCGGCTGCGCTGGTGATGTACTCCCTGTATGAGGAGCAGATTGTCGCCGAAGAGCATCGTTATGACCGCTTTCTTGAGCACCAGGCGCTGGGTCATGGTGAGGCTGACAGCTTCCTGCCTGAACACCCGGGTCACCAGAGTAGTCTTGAACGCTACCTGGACCAGATTGGTCGCTTGAAGGAGCGTCTTGATATACCGGTGATAGCGAGTCTCAATGGCGTCAGCGAAGCGGGCTGGATCGACTTCGCCAGGTTGATTGAGGATGCCGGTGCTGATGCGCTTGAACTGAACGTCTATTATATCGCTGGCAACGCGGACGAGAGCTCTGCAGACGTCGAGCGTCGCTACACGGCCGTGCTGGGTCATTTGAAGCGGCAGGTGGCTCTGCCGATTGCGGTTAAACTCTCTCCGCAGTTCACGTCACCCCTGCACTTCATTGGGCAGCTGCAGCAGGCCGGCGCCGATGCGATCGTTATCTTCAATCGCTTTTACCAGAGTGACATTGATCTTGCGCAACGGGTTGTAGAGCCTCATCTCGAGCTTTCGCGTTCCTATGAATCGCTGTTGAGAATACGCTGGGCCGCGATGGTTCGTGGTGCTTTTGAGGTTGATCTGGCACTGACCGGCGGGTTTCATCAAAGTGAAGATGTGTTGAAGGGTTTGTTCGCCGGAGCCAACACGATTCAGTTGGCCAGTGCCCTGTTACAGCATGGTCCAGGTCGGTTGACAGAACTGCTGACAGGGATGAACTACTGGCTTGATGAAAATGAATATGAATCGGTGGGGCAGATGATGGGCAGCATGAGTGTTGCCCGGACTGCTGACCCTGCGGCTTACGAGAGGCACAATTACCTGGACGTCCTGAACAGTTTCACACCGCCGCCTGGTGTTCGGTATTAAAACCGCTCCTCAGGCGTTTTCCTGAGGAGGCTCCGGTAAACGCGTTGAACTCCCGCCAGCTCGCCGACAGATCAGGTGTTTGAGGCATCGGCAATGCTCTGGATCGATTGATTCAGTTGTGCATCAAATTCCTGGTCAGTCTGTTGGCGGGATAATCCTTCCGTCAGGGCGCGGGAGAAACTCGCGACCATACCGTGCTGTCGGGCAAGTCGAGCGTTGGCTGCTTCACGCGAGTAACCACCGGAAAGGGCGACTACCCGGAGTATTGCCGGATGGTTGATGCAGTCTGCATACAGGTTGTCCTGCTCGGGCAGGGTCAGCTTGAAAATGACCTGCTCGCCATCAGCCAGGCCATCAAGACGATTCAATAACGCGGCTTTCAGGGATTCTTCAATGGCGGCTTTGTCCGGGGCCTTGATATCGACCTCGGGTTCGATGATTGGCACGAAACCGGCGTCCAGGATTCTTCGGCCAACCTCAAACTGTTGATCCACGACGGCCTCAATGCCGGCCTGATTGTTGGACTTGATGACGGAACGCATTTTGGTGCCGAAGATGCCCCGGGCGCTGGCTCGTTCAAGCAGTGAATCCAGTCCGGGCATGGGCTTCATCAATTGCACACCACCAGTTTCGTCGGCGAGACCCACGTCAACTTTCAGGATGGGCACGACTTTTTTCACCTGCCAGAGGTAGTCAGGTGTTGATTGACCTTCGATTTCCCTGTCCATGGTGTCGGCGAACAGGATAGCAGCGAGGATTCTATCGCCGTCAAAGGACGGGCTGGTGATGATTCGAGTACGCATCTGATGGACAAGGTCGAACATCTCTTCTTCCGTTGACCACTCGCCTTCGTCGATGCCATACAGGCCCAGTGCCTTGGGCGTGCTGCCGCCGCTCTGGTCCAGGGCTGCTATAAAGCCTTTGGCGCTGGCCATTTTCTGTCGCTGTTCCTCGTTCACATCTGTCTCCTCGTTGCAAAGTTGTTGCAAAGTCACATTTTACATCCTGTGAGTTTGCGAATAGCTGCGTTACGTCAGTCGTTCGAGCATCATTCCTTGCTGGTACTTGCTCGAAACTGTTTGCGTTGTGGGTGGTTTACTCGATCCTGATCGTCGCTGTTTCGATGACAACCCTTTCGCTCGTTGCACCGGAGCGGCTACCGACTTTTTCAAGGGCGGCGAGTGTTTCCTCGCCACTCACGAGCTCACCGAAAATCGTGTGCTTGCCATCAAGAAAGGGCGTCGGGACGAACGTTATAAAAAACTGACTGCCATCTGTACCAGGACCCGCATTGGCCATGCTGAGCAATCCACGGCGGGTGTGACTGGTTGTGCCATCAAACTCGCCGTTATATCGATAACCGGGGCCGCCTCGCCCGGTACCGGTGGGGTCGCCGCCCTGGGCCATGAAACCGGGAATCACCCGGTGAAAGATCACGTCATCGTAGAAGCCGATTTCGGTAAGAAACATGGTGCTCGTCACATGCATGGGTGCGCTTTCAGGGAAAAGCCTGAAATTCATCGGGCCCTTGCTGGTTTCCATCTCCCAGTAATAGGTCTTGCCTGGCTCGAAACTGTAAAGTGCCGGCAGCTCAAGATTCTGTTTCCAGTCTGGATTGGATTTGTCGATCTGCTGCCGGTTCTCCACTGCGGGCGTACTTTGATTCTCTTCCACCAAAGCTGCCTCTGCAGACACTGAATCCATAGCGGTTTGTTCAGGCAGCGCCGCGGCTGAGTCAAGCGCAGGCGGGTCTGCTGCAACAGGCTCTGCCTGCTGCTGTTCAGTCTCTCCTCCGCACGCCACAAGCAGCGTCAGTAAAGCCAGCAGCATCCCGGTCGTTTTCCAGTAAATCTTCATTCAAGCGTCCTAAAAGAGGGGGCAGGTCCAATATCAAAAGCCCTAAAGGCACCTATTGTAGAAAAAAATGAGACAGATTTATCTTCGACGATTCCAGGAGACGTTTGGGGCCTGCGTTGTACAACCGTCGAGGTGCTTTTTAGAAAATGAAGCTGATCCCTTTTACGGTTAGTTTGGGTTTGCGGGTTTGATTGAGAGGAAATGAAACACCACGCCGCCGAAGCCCTGTGCCAGCAGTCCCACCATGGTTCTGGTCGGTACGATGCCGGAGACGCCAAATACCATCTTGAAAATGACATGAAGCGCTATCATGGCGGCGATGCCTGCCAGGACATATCCCACCAGCCTGAGATCAGGCAGCAGATAGCGAATAATCAGGGCGGCAACGGGCAGGGCAATGATAAACGCCACGGCCACAACCGGCAGGTAAACCGTGAACATGTGTGTGACATCGTGAACTGCCGCTTCGAATCGCTGGGCTGTCGTTACTTCAAAACCCAGATTGATGACGCCGGCAATGTTTCCCTGGCTGACGAAAATTGCGCCCAGAACATAGGTGCAGACGATCGCTGCGAGAAAACTGCCAATTATCCTGATCATTGATGTCCCTGAATTCTCTCCGGTTTTGCTATGATGGCGCGTTCACAGCTGGAGCGAAAGTCTTATGCGCAAACTTCTTTTGATCAGTACGTTGATCTTTTCCACGCTTGCCAGCGCTGACTACCGTATCGAAACCGTGGCAACCGGCCTGAACTTCCCCTGGTCCATTGCTTTCCTTCCCGATGGCGATTACCTCGTGGCCATGAGAAGCGGTGAGGTTCGACGCATTGGTTCCGATGGTAGTGTCGGTGAGCCGCTGGCGGGGCTTCCTGAATCTTATGTCGCAGGCCAGGGTGGCTATTTTGATGTCGTGCTTGATCCGGATTTCCCGACCAACCAGCGAATCTAACTGTCGTTTGCCTTCGGTGATAACTCAGCGAACGGAACCCGCATCGTAAGGGGGACACTGGCGGAGGACTCTGTTGAGGACGTCGAGGTCATCTATACCGTCGCTCCCTTAAAAGATGGCCCCGCTCATTATGGCGGCAAGCTGCTGTTCCTGCCGGATAACACCCTGATGTTAACCACGGGTGATGGCTTTCAGTATCGGGATGCAGCGCAGGACAGGTTCAGTCAGCTGGGCAAGATTATCCGCATTAACAGTGATGGATCGGCCCCCGCAGACAACCCGTTCGCGAATGGTCAATCCGGCGATCCACTGGTCTGGTCATATGGGCACAGGAATCCGCAGGGGCTTGTCCGGGACCCTGCGACCGGTGCGATCTACATGCATGAGCACGGGGCGAGGGGTGGTGATGAACTGAATCTCGTCGAGCCGGG
>JAQCAK010000237.1 GCA_027621895.1 Pseudomonadota bacterium
TCCGGGGAAATGCTCTTAAAAGCACTCTGCAGACCGGCCTCGGCCGCCTCATCAAGCGGAAAGTGATAGATTTCAGCGGATTCCAGGGCACGCAGCCGGTAATCCACACCGCCATCCATGTTGTGAACCTCGGTATGTTCCTTGATCAGCTCAATGGCTGGCAGAAACTTGCGCCGTTGCAGACCGTCCTCGTAAAGCCGGTCGGGTACCACATTGGACGTGGCGACCAGCGTGACACCCAGACGAAACAGCTCTTCCAGCAGACCCGCCAGTAACATGGCATCGGTGATATCACTGACAAAGAACTCATCGAAACAGAGCACCCGACCCCGGCTGGCAAAGCCCGCGGCAACTTTCCGCAGCGGGTTGGGCTCTCCCTGCAGCACACGGAGGTCGTGATGCACCTCCCGCATGAAACGGTGAAAATGCAGACGGCGCTTTTCAGGAAATGGCAGCGACTCGTAAAAAAGATCCATCAGGAAGGTCTTGCCACGCCCGACGCCACCCCAGAAGTACAATCCCCGCACCGGCCTGGGAGGTTCGGGTTGCCTGCCCATCAGGCGCCCGAGGAAACCAGGCTTCGAGGTCGGTGAAGCAGTCAGCAGGCGCTCATACAGGTGCTGCAGTTTCTCAATGGCTTCAGACTGGGCAGCATCTGCCTGGAAATCACCGCTCTCGATGCCCTCGCGATATCGATCAGCCGGTCCTTTCATCACATCGACCGGGGTCAACCTTCAGCCCGGTATCTGGCAGAGCCCGCGTGAGCATCCAGGCCTTCTTCCTCTGCAAGAATCGCCGCGGCGCGATTCAGTTCCAGTGCACCCTGCCGGGAACATTCGACGATCGAAGAACGGACCAGGAAGTCGTACACACCAAGAGGCGAGGAAAAGCGCGCGGTGCCCGATGTCGGCAGTACATGGCTGGGTCCGGCGGTGTAATCGCCGACAACCTCGGTTGTATTCTCACCGAGAAAAATCGCACCGGCATGCCTGATGCTGCCCAGGTGATCTCTGGGAGATGCAAGCACCAGCTGAAGGTGCTCCGGCGCAATACGGTTGACCACATCAAACGCCTGGGCAAGGTCTTCAACCTGAATCAGCGCTCCTCGACGATCCAGTGATTCCCGAATGATGTCCTGCCTGGATTGCTCAGCCAGCCTGGCGGGCAGCAGGTCACGGACCTGCGCCAGGAGTGCCTGTGATGGGGAGATGAGAATCGACTGGGCCATCTCATCATGTTCTGCCTGGGCAAACAGATCCAGGACCAGCCACTCCGCCCGGGCAGAATCATCGGCAACGATAACCACCTCGGATGGCCCCGCGATCATGTCGATACCTACCTGGCCAAAGACCATTTCCTTGGCCGTTGCGACATAGATATTGCCGGGGCCGACAATCTTGTCTACCGGGGGAACGGACCGGGTACCATAAGCCATGGCAGCCACAGCCTGGGCACCCCCGATCGCGAAGACATGGTCGATGTCACAGAGATGAGCCGCCGCCAGCAGCACCTCGTTGATTTCACCACCCGGTGTGGGCACGCAGAGCACGATTTCCTGGACGCCGGCCACCCTGGCCGGAATCGCTGTCATGATCACCGTCGAGGGATAAGCTGCCTTGCCGCCCGGCGCATAGATTCCCACACGCTCCATCGGTCGGACAGACTGACCCAGGCTGTTGCCCAGTTCGTCGATGTATGACCAGTCGCTCGCCCCACCCACGGCCTGCAACTGCTGCTGATGATAGGCACGAACCCGGTCCCTGGAGGCTGTCAGTGCTTCAAGGGTGATGGGATTTATCTTCTGGCAGGCATCGGCCATCCGCTCCCGGGATACCCGAAGCGAGCCCATTTCAGAGACCTGCTGACCATCGAGCTGGTTGGTCAGCCGCACCAGGGCCTGATCCCCTTCGCTGCGCACTGCACTGATGATCTGTCGAACCGCATCCCGCACTGACTCGGTGTTGGTTTCCGAAACCGACAGCAGGTCCGCAAGGGCCGCATCGAAGCCGGCAGACCCGGCGTTGAGCCACTGCATCACAATACGCCTTCCAGCGCCCCGATAATCGATTTGATGCGGGCAGATTTGGTTTTGTAGGCCGACTCGTTCACGATCAGGCGTGTGCTGATCTCCTCGATCAGCTCCATGGCAACCAGACCATTGGCTTTCAGGGTATTACCCGTTTCCACGAGATCCACAATCCGGTGTGCCAGCCCTGTTACCGGGGCAAGTTCCATGGCCCCGTAAAGCTTGATGATGTCAACCTGACGCCCCTGGGCCGCATAGAATCGCTTGGCGGTGTGGGTGAACTTGGTGGCAATCCGCATCCGTGCTGGCAGGGCTGGCTCTTCTGCAAGGCCGGCAACCATCAGCTGGCACCTGCCTATCTTCAGGTCCAGGGGCTCATAAAGGCTTGAACCCTCAAACTCAAGCAGGACGTCCTTGCCCGACATGCCGATATCGGCGATGCCGTGGGAAACGTAGGTGGCCACATCCATGCCGCGCAGCACCATGATCGAGACGTCGTCTTGATTGGTGCTGAAAACCAGCTTGCGTGAACTTGCCGGATCTTCCTCCGGCTCAATACCGATAGCGGCGAGCAGGCGGAGTTCTTCCGCGAGCACCCGGCCCTTGGTCAGCGCGATGGTTAAACCTGCTGCCATCAGTCTACTCCGCGCCCAGTCTGCGGATATTGGCACCGAGGTTCTGAAGTTTTTCCTCAACCTGCTCGTAACCCCGATCAATGTGGTAGATGCGGTCAACGATCGTGTCGCCATCTGCTACCAGACCGGCTATCACCAGTGAAACAGAGGCTCGCAGGTCGTTGGCCATGACCGGCGCACCGGTCAGACGAGGTACTCCCTCAACGATCGCCGTGGTGTTGTTGCCTTCCAGGCGGATCCTTGCACCCATGCGGTTCATTTCATGAACATGCATGAAGCGATTCTCAAAGATCGTTTCCTTGATCGTACCGGTGCCTTCAGCGACACAGTTAAGGGCGATCATCTGCGCCTGAAGATCCGTGGGAAACCCGGGGTAAGGGGCCGTGACCAGGCTCACCGCCCTGGGACGCCTGCCCTGCATATCCAGTTCAATCGTATCCGCGGTCAGTGTGAGTTGTGCACCGGCTTCCCTGAGTTTTTCAAGGACGACTTCCAGGTGCTCGGGATTGGCATCCCGGATCTTGATTCGGCCACCGGACGCCGCTGCAGCAATCAGGTAAGTGCCGGTCTCAACCCGGTCTGCAATCACGCGATGTGTGCAGCCATGGAGCGATTCAACCCCATGAATGGTGATGGTATCTGTTCCAGCCCCTTCGACCCGGGCCCCCATGGCATTCAGAAAATCCGCGAGGTCCACGATTTCAGGCTCCCGCGCACAGTTCTCCATCACGGTTGTACCCTCGGCCAGGGTCGCAGTCATCATGATGTGCTCGGTGCCGCCAACCGTACTGAAGTCGAAATAGACATGCCCACCCTTGAGGCGGCCGTTGGTCGTCGCCTTGACGTAGCCATCTTCCATTTCGATCCTGGCACCCAGGGCTTCCAGGCCCCGCAGGTGCTGATCGACCGGCCGCGGCCCGATCGCACAGCCGCCCGGCAGAGAAACCTCGGCCTGGCCATAATGCGCCAGCAGCGGCCCAAGCACATTGAAACTGGCACGCATGGTTTTCACCAGGTCATAGGGTGCCTTGAAGCTCTTGATGGTATTGGCATGAATCTCGATGTTCATTTTTTCATCGATCACCACCTCGACGCCCAGAGACCCCAGCAGTTCGATCATGGTCGTAATGTCGCGCAGGTGGGGCACGTTACTGATGATGACGGGTTCGTCCGCCAGCAGGGCTGCGGCGAGCATTTTCAGCGCCGAGTTTTTCGCGCCGGAAGCTCTCAACTCACCCTGCAGGACGACGCCGCCGCTGATCAGCAGCCTATCCATTTGCGGGGCCTGCTTCTTCCGTCGTCTGGGTTACCATCGTGACAGCATGAATCTCGCCCGATTGAATCCGATCATTCAGTAATCCGTAAATTTTCTGTTGTCGCTTCACGCGATTCAGGCCCTCAAAATCATCAGAAACGATGCGGACGAAGAGTTTGTTGCCCTCCGCATCCATATCAATAGTACATTCGGAAAAACCCGCCAGCAGGCAGGATTCAATGGCATTCAGGTCCATGTAGGTATCGCAGCAATCAATGGAGCGCGAATGTTAGCACGCACGCTCGCTGCCTTCAGCCTGATCCGGCTGCCAGCAACCAGGTTAATCCTGCCATTTCAATCATCTGGGTAAGACGCTCAGG
>JAQCAK010000238.1 GCA_027621895.1 Pseudomonadota bacterium
CTCGAACCTGCGACCAAGAGATTATGAGTCTCCTGCTCTAACCAACTGAGCTATAGGCCCCGTGGGGGCGAATAATAGCCGAATTCTCTGCGCTTTTCCTCGCAGATTTCTCGTCTTTTCACCGGTGGACAAGCTCCATTCGCTCCTCTATATTCCTCGCTCCCGGCCCTGATCTGAATGACAGGGAGCTGGAGCAAAACGTCAATTTATACCGTCAAGCTCGGACTTGATCCAATTTGAGGACAGGTACCCATGAACAGCAAAACGTTTGTCTGCCGTCCGGCAGCGCACTTCCGTCACACATGCTCAATCTCCAGATTGTTGGAGGCTTACCCATGATTAACGTCAATACTTTCCGCTCGCGAAAGCAGAGCAGAACGCCCATTTCCATGGTGACCTGTTACGACGCCTGGACTGCAAAGATTCTGGATCGTACAGAAGTCGATTGTCTTCTCGTTGGGGATTCCCTGGCGGTAGTCATGCATGGTTTCGACTCCACAGTTCATGCAACGATCGAGATGATGGAGCTGCATGTCGCCGCTGTTGCCCGGGGGGCGCCAGACAAGTTCATCGTGGCTGATATGCCATTCCTGAGCTGTTCACGGGGCATCCCGGCGGCAATGGATGCGGTGCAGAGACTGATGCAGGCCGGTGCCCATGCTGTAAAAATAGAAGGCGCTGCACACCAGCTGGAAGTGATCCAGCGGATCGTGGAAGCCGGTGTACCGGTCATGGGGCACCTGGGGTTGACACCCCAGTCGATTCACAACCTGGGAGGCCATCGGGTCCAGGGCAAGAATCAGGCGGCGGTTGATCGAATCATGAAGGATGCCCGTGCGCTTGAAGCAGCGGGCTGCTTCTCGGTAGTACTGGAATGTGTGCCGAACAAGCTGGGTGATTGCGTGTCACGCAGTCTCTCGATTCCCACGATCGGTATTGGTGCCGGTCCCCGGACGGATGGTCAGGTACTGGTGCTCCAGGACCTGCTGGGCTCCGACCCCGACTTTAACCCGAAATTCCTGCGCCGCTATGCAGATCTTCACGAAACGATCCAGGGTTCTGTACAGCGATTTCACAGTGATGTGACCGAACAGTCCTTTCCCGCGCCTGAGGAAAGCTACGGATGAAACTGCTCGAATCCATCGAGGCGCTGAAGTCCTGGCAGGCTTCAGTCAGCGTGAGTACAACCGGGTTTGTTCCAACCATGGGGGCATTGCACGCGGGTCACCTGTCCCTGATTGAGCACAGCAGGGCGGACTGTCAGGCGACAGTTGTCAGCATCTACGTCAACCCGACCCAGTTCAATAATCCGAATGATCTGGCTAATTATCCCAACACCCTCGAAGAGGATCTGCGACAGCTTCGTGTGGCAGGTGTCGATGCTGTGTTTCTCCCGGATTACAACCTGCTGTATCCGGATGGGTTTCGTTACCAGGTGGAGGAAACAGTTTTCTCTCACGAGCTCTGTGGCGAACAGCGGCCCGGGCACTTTACCGGTGTACTGACGGTCGTCATGAAACTGCTCAATCTGGTAAAGCCCGACAGGGCCTATTTCGGAGAGAAGGATTACCAGCAGTTGAGCCTTGTGCGGGGCATGGTGGAAGCCTTCTTTCTGGACACGGAGATTGTCGGTTGCCCCATCGTCCGCGAGGAAGATGGTCTGGCCATGAGCTCAAGGAACCTGAACCTCACCGTGGCAGATCGAAGTCATGCACCCCGCTTCAGTCGCATACTGGCCAGTGCCTGTGGTGACAGTGAGGCGGTGCAGCAGCTGCAGTCAGACGGGTTCAAAGTCGATTATGTCAGGACCATTGACGGTCGCCGTTTCGGCGCGGTGCTCATGGGATCGGAAGAAAGACCGGTCCGACTGATAGATAACGTACGGGTAGGGTAGTCATATGTTGCTGTGTCTGGATATTGGTAACAGCCAGATCTTTGGCGGACTGTTTGATGGAGACGAACTCAAGGTCCAGTTTCGGCGGACATCGCAGCTGAGAAGTTCGTCAGACGAGCTTGGCGTGTTCTTCCGATCCGTGCTTCGGGAAAACAACGTTAATCCCGATGAAATCAGTGAGGTGGCGATCTGCTGCGTCGTACCTGATCTGCTCTATTCCCTGCGGGCCTGCTGCCAGAAATATTTTGAACTGGATCCGCTGGTCCTCAGACCGGGCGTCAAAACCGGTCTGAAGATTCAATACCGTGATCCCAGGGAAGTCGGAGCCGACCGAATCGCTGATGCGGTTGGTGCCGTGACCATGTTTCCGGACCGTAATCTGATCGTTGCTGATTTTGGTACGGCGACCACCCTCTGTGCCATTACCAGGAACAAGGAGTTCCTGGGTGGCAACATTATCCCGGGAGTCCGCCTGGCCATGGAGGCACTCGAAGAGCGCACTGCCCAGTTGCCATCCGTGGAAATCAAACCGCCCCGTACCGCACTCGGCAGGTCAACCATTGAGAGCATTCAGTCAGGTCTCTACTGGTCCAATGTGGGCATGGTCCGAGAGCTGGTCAGTCGTATAACAGAAGAAGAGTTCAAGGATGAAAAACCGCTGGTTATTGGCACCGGCGGATTTGCGCAGCTGTTCAATCGGGAAAAGCTGTTCGATGAGGTGGTCTCGGACCTGATTCTGATCGGACTTCAGGAGATCGTTCGGCTGAATCGCTGATACGCACCGCCAGCCTGCCCCGGGGTTGTTTCTCGGCGGCAGGCGACGCATGCTAGGCGGGAATCCGAATTACCCTTCAAATGTCCGGGAAAACGCTCATTCCTGTTGTCAGTATTTTCCTGCTGACGCTCGCCGCTTACCTGCTGAGTATGCCGAGGCTCATCACTCTGGAAGACGCCGGGCTTTTCCAGATGATCTGTCATGGCGGTGGTATCGGGCATCCTCCCGGTTACCCGCTGTTTGTGCTGGGCTGCCAGGCATTTGTGGGGCTACCCTTTTTTGCCGCCGATGTGTTTGCCGGCAACCTGTTGTCAGCGCTGTTCGCTTCGCTCACCTGCGTGGTGGTTTTTCTTGTTGCCAGGCGTTTGAACCTCACGGCAACCAGTGCGGCCGTCGCTGCTGCCGGTTACGGTCTGTCGGCGACCTTCTGGTCGCAGGCGATTATTATCGAAGTCTACTCGCTGGCAGCTCTGATGTTCTCGATCTGCCTGTTCTTCGCGCTGCGCTTCCAGCAGACGGGTAGAAGTACTGATCTGTACCTGCTGGGCTTTTCTTACGGGCTGGCACTGTCAAACCACTGGCCCATCCAGGGCCTGGCAACACCAGCATTGCTACTGGTGCTGCAGCCTGCCTGGAGATCCGTTATTGAAAAGCTTCGCTCGCCCCTGGTGCTGTCGGGCATCTTGATCTCGTTGATTGTTGGACTCACGCCTTATCTATCACTGTTTCAGGCGCAGCCGCGGTTTGCGGTCTTTGGTGGTGTGGACAGTCTGTCAGAATTTTTTCGCTACCTGAGTCGTGCGGCCTACAACGATCATTCTGCCATTGCAGGCTGGCAGGATAAGGGCCTGTACCAGGCCTGGATACTCCGGCAGTCAGCCCTGGAGCTCTCCTTCTGGTTGCTGCCCCTGGTCCTGCTGGGATGCTTCAGTTCCTTCAGGGTGCTGGGACGGGCCAACGCGCTGGCGCTGGTCCTGTTGTACCTCGGCGCCACAACCCTGCTGATACTATTGCTGGGATTTGAGTTCAACAGTTTCCGGCAGGCGATCTTCCGTCCTTACCCCATCGTCGCCTATCTTGCCCTCGCGATCTGGCTGGCCCTGGGCACGGCGGCTGCGACCCGCTTTTTACACAATTGGGTGCAGGCCCGCTGGATCCGGATCCTTGTGCCCGCACTTGTGGTTACGGTTGCAGGTATCAGCAACCTGCCTGTTAACTATCGTGCTGACGCGGTGCTCGCAGACAGTTATGGCAGGCAGGTACTAGGCATGTTGCCACCAGACAGTATCCTCTTCGTGGAAGGTGACAATGGCGTGGGGCCTGTCGGCTACCTTCATCATGTCGAGGGGATTCGACCTGACATTGAACTCAGGTCATGGAACAACCTGGTTTTCGCCAACCGATTGACAGAACCGGAGGCTTCAGACCAGCAGCAGGACGCTGCGCGAAAGGCGTTCATTGCGCAAACGGAACGGCCTGTATTCAGCAACAGTCGCCACCAGGATCCAGTGTTGCATCGCGGGCTTGTCTACCAGTATGGAGGCACAGGCGCCGGCTGTGATGGCAGCAGCCATGATTTTGCCTACCTGCTGCTGCTGCTCGAAATCACACAGGCGTT
>JAQCAK010000239.1 GCA_027621895.1 Pseudomonadota bacterium
CCGGCGCATTCATATAATCCTTGTAGTAGGTCATCACCCCGTCCTTCACCCGGTAGAGACCACAACCCGCCACTTCGCCTGCCGGTGTCCTGGCAACCCACTGGGCCCAGGCGACTTCGCCACCACCGTCAATCTCCTGAACCACAAAATCTGTCTCACGGGACTGCATCTCCTCGTTCATCCTGGCCATGAACCCCGCTATCGCCTCCCGGCCCACAAACTCCCCGAAAAACGGGTCGACGAGTACGGCATCTTCCGCGAACAGTTCGACCAGCGCCGTATAGTCGCCCTCGTCCTGTATTCGCCAGAAGGTTTCGATGGTTTCTTTTGCTGTTCTTGTCATGGTCTTTCACTCCCGGATGGATATTGATTCAGGGGTTGGCTGTTTACTGTCCCAGTCTAACCCCTCGCGAAGCAACCCCGGCACCCGTCAGTCGCAACTTTCAAATGTTCGACAGGCAGACCCCGCAATGCCCGAACTGTTATTATCTGACAAACAGGTATTCGTGGCAGGAAGTAATGAGATCCATTCCCGTAGATCAGCTTTTAAAGGGCAAAACCGCGCTGGGCGAGACAGTGACCATCGCGGGCTGGGTGCGCAGCAAGCGTGATTCAAAGGCTGGCATCAGTTTCATCGCCGTCAACGATGGCAGCAGTTTCGATTCGATTCAGGCGGTGGTGCCAGAGGAAGTCAGCAACTACCAGGACGAGGTTCTGCACATCACGACAGGTTGCGCCGTCGAGGTGTCCGGCAAGCTTGTGGAGTCCCAGGGAAAGGGCCAGCAGGTGGAGATCCAGGCAGACAGCGTGCGAGTTGTCGGCTGGATCGATGATCCGGAAAGCTACCCGATAGCGAAAAAGCGCCATACCTTCGAATACCTGCGTTCAGTTGCCCATCTGCGTCCCAGAACCAACACCTTCGGTGCCATCACCCGGGTAAGAACCACGCTGGCGAACGCGATTCACAATTACTTTTTCGAACACGGATTTCACTGGATCAATACGCCGCTGATTACCGCCAGCGACTGCGAGGGTGCCGGTGAACTGTTTCGTGTCAGCACCCTGGACCTGGTCAACCCGCCCATGAAAGACGGGAAGATCGATTTTCACCAGGACTTTTTTGGCGCGGAATCCTTCCTGACTGTCTCGGGACAGTTGAACGTGGAAGCCTATTGTCTTGCCATGTCGAAGGTTTACACCTTCGGCCCGACGTTTCGCGCGGAAAATTCCAATACATCGCGACACCTGGCGGAGTTCTGGATGGTGGAACCCGAGATTGCCTTTGCCGATCTCAATGACAACGCTGATCTCGCTGAGGATCTGCTGACTCATGTGCTGGAGCGTGTACTGAACGAACGGGAAGAAGATATGGCCTTCTTCGAACAGCGAATCGACAGCACGGTCATCGAGCGAATGCGTACCGTTATCGATAACAGGTTCGAGCGAATGGACTACAGTGAGGCGATCGAGATTCTCCGGAACTGCGGACAGAAATTCGAATTCCCTGTCGAATGGGGACTCGACCTGCAGTCCGAGCATGAGCGTTACCTCACCGAACATCATGTGGGGCGCCCGGTGGTCGTCATGAATTACCCGGCCGCAATCAAGGCTTTCTATATGCGCCTGAACGACGATGAAAAAACTGTCGCGGCCATGGACGTGCTGGCACCCGGCATCGGCGAGATCATCGGCGGCAGCCAGCGGGAAGAGAGACTGGATGTGCTGGAGTCACGCATGCACGATGAGACCATGAAGGAAGAGCTATGGTGGTACCGCGACCTGCGACGATACGGCACGGTACCCCATGCGGGCTTCGGCCTCGGTTTCGAGCGCCTGCTGACCTACATCACGGGCATGGACAATATCCGCGACGCTATACCTTTTCCAAGAACCCCTGGCAGCGCGCCTTTCTAGGGGCGCTGACTCGCCTCAATGCCCCATCAACTGCTGCCAGGTCTCCAGGCTGTTGATGCGCATATAGGTGTTCGAGCGCCTGATCTCAGCCATGGTGGCATGGGGCACCGCAGAATAATTGTGTCCCGGGAGCAGCAGCGTGTCATCCGGCAACGAGGCCAGTTTCTGCAGACTGTGGTACATGTCCTCGGAATTGGAGCCAGGCAGGTCAACCCGGCCGCAGCCATCGACGAACAGCGTGTCTCCTGAAACCAGCGTTCGCTTGACTTTGAAGCATTGGGACCCCG
Organism: Pseudomonadota bacterium; assembly: GCA_027621895.1. Lineage (GTDB taxonomy): Bacteria > Pseudomonadota > Gammaproteobacteria > Pseudomonadales > Azotimanducaceae > UBA9659. The sequence continues at coordinate 2,202 of JAQCAK010000239.1, forward strand.
GTGTGTGGCCGGGCGTATGCAGAAATTCGACCTCGACATCGCCGACCTTCAGGGTATCGCCGGAATCGACTTTGACCATGTCCGAATCCGAGACACCCGTCACCTTCTTCAGACCATCGGCTTCCAGTCGATGGGTGTAGATCTTCAAGGGATGCCTGGCAATCAGTTCCGCAATGCCCTCGACGTTGTTCTGTCCGAAACTGCCACCGCAGTGATCGGGATGATAGTGAGTCACCAGCGCGGCTGTCAGTTTGTAATCACGCTCGTTGATGAAGTTGAGCAACCCGTCGATGTCCCAGGCAGGGTCCACCACGGCGACTTCCCGGGTCACTTTCGAACCCACCAGGTAGGCAAAGTTCTGCATGGGTCCAATCTGGATCTGCTCCAGAATCAACTCGTCCTGTATGGCCATAAAAACTCCAGCATTCAGCTCAGGGGCTATAAACAGCTGCCAGACTACTCGACCGCTGCAATCACGGCAATCTCGACAGTGTAGTCAGGGGAAGCCAGCCTGGCCTCAACACAGGCCCTGGCAGGTGCTGCGCCCTCTGGTATCCAGGCATCCCAGACACTGTTCATGGCGGCAAAATCTTCCATGGAAACCAGCCAGACCGTTGCTGACAGAATATATTCTTTCGATGAGGCTGCCTCGTCGAGCAGTCGATCGATCTGGCCGAGGATGGCTGCTGTCTGGGTTTCGATGTCCGCTCCCGGGGCTTCCAGGGCCACCTGTCCCGCCAGGTAAACCAGCCCGCCGTGAACGACAGCCTGACTCATGCGTTTGTTCGTCTTAATCCTTGTGATCGTCATTCACTCTCTCCTGTTGTTGAGGCAAAAACCCACATTGAACCATCAACGGCTCCAGAGCGCCCACATGCGCAACCATGGCAAGCCGTGCGGCTTCGATCATAGCATCCCGCTCTCCTCGCCAGTCTGTATAGGCTGCCGGTTCAGCAACTGACAGTCGGTTTTCCAGGTCATGGATGACAGGCATCAGCTCATGGGTCGTACGATTCAATCCCGCCACGGTTTTCTGTATCTCACCGACAAAAAACTTCATTACGACGCGCCGGAAGATATCCGCTTCCGGCGTCTGCATGCCGTCGTAACACAGGGGGCGCGTCGCCGAGAAGGTCTTCACAGTCAGCGTTGCGCGCTGCAATCCACCACCCAGTTCCTCCCAGGCGCGGAGCATGCCACCGCCACTGCCTTCTCCTATGATGCCAAGCAGCTGGTCAAGGTCATCATAGTCCGAATAGTCACCCTGTAACCACCTGGAGATATCAAGCGCAAGCGCCTGAATCGCCTGCAGGGTCCTGGGGTCGATTGTTGCAGAATAGTCTGAATGCCAGAATCGCCTGAATTCCGCGCCACCCAGCGTCGCCTGCCAGATTCGCGAGGCCAGCCGGGTTTGCTTAAGGCGAATGACTCGCCTCAATTCATCTGCCAGTGCCGGCTCCTCTGCGGTCAGCATTGCGGCACAGGCTTCACCGTGCCGCAGGAAGTCGAGATCAAGCTTCAGCTGACCGGATTCATCGGCGACCCGCCCGAGTGAGGAGTTTTTTTCCGCCACAACTGCCTGCAGGCGACAATCACCCATCGCCAGAAAATCCAGGATATCCACCCGATCAGCAGCGCTCTCCACCCGCAGGTCCCGAACCCGCGGCAGGGGATATCGCTGCGAGTCCGTTGCAGGTGGCAGATCGACATCCAGCACACGTGCAAGCCTGACAGCATAATCCTCTAGTGGCATAGCACTATCATCTGTGCAGCTCGATACCAGCAACAGCGCTGCCAGGACAACGAACAGCCGCAGCGGAAAATTTCTGAGAAGGTTCAAAGACTTGCCGTCAGGGGAAACATGCGGGTAGGCTATCACCATCGGGCAAATTGCCGCCATTGACAGGACTTTCACATTGGATGTGCGCGAAAAGCCGCTGATCCTGGTCGTTGACGATCAGGCGACCATCATCAGGATTATCACCGGCATCCTGAGACCCCACTATGACATCTGTGTCGCCACCAACGGTCGAAAAGCCATCGACGTGGCGGTGCAGCAGTTGCCTGATCTGATTCTGCT
>JAQCAK010000240.1 GCA_027621895.1 Pseudomonadota bacterium
GTTGCCGAGGGGCTCCCGGCGGGGCTTGGCGAACCGGTCTTCTCGAAACTGGACGCGGACCTGGCCGGCGCGCTGATGAGTATTAATGCGGTCAAGGCCGTTGCGGTGGGTGATGGATTCGATGTGGTCAGGCAACGCGGCACTGAACACCGCGATGAGATGACCCCGGCAGGATTCTTGTCGAACCATGCGGGTGGCATCCTGGGCGGGATTTCCACCGGTCAGAACCTCGAGGTCAGTATCGCATTGAAACCGACATCCAGTATTACCACCCCGGCGCGGACCATTGACAGTGAAGGTAACGCTACTGAGATTGTGACAAAGGGGCGTCACGATCCCTGTGTCGGCGTCAGGGCCACGCCTATCGCGGAAGCCATGGTGGCGATCGTGCTGATGGATCACCTGCTTAGAGATCGTGCCCAGAACATCAGCGTGCAGAGGAAGTCCCCGTTCAGCACCTGAAGACCGGTAAAGACATGCATGTGGAAAAGCCAGTATTTATCGTCGCGGCGCCCAGGTCCGGCAGCACGCTGCTGTTTGAGACCCTGTCTCGCCACCAGCAGCTCTGGTCCTTTGGGGATGAAGGCCACGGATGGATCGAAGACTACCCGCAGCTGCGCCCACTGCCTGGCGGGGTTGCGTCCAACAGGTTGACCGAGGCGCACCTGACTGAAGAGCTGATCGAGAAACTGCGTGCGGACATGCTTGCTGCGCTGGTTGACCACCAGGGCAGGGCACTGACGGAAGACCAGCAGGTCGTGAGGGTGGTGGAAAAAACGCCCAAGAACTGCCTGCGTATACCGTTTATCAATGCGATCTATCCTGATGCGAGATACATCTATCTTTACCGGGATCCCCGGGAGAACATCGCCAGTATCATGGAAGGCTGGCGGCACCAGCGATTTGTGACCTACAGGGAAATCCGTACACCTCACGGCTTCTGGTGCTTTCTGAGGCCCCCTGGCTGGCAGAGAATGGTCAATGCCCCCCTGGCCGATATTGCAGCCTATCAGTGGGCGTTGTCGCATAACATCATGCTTGACGATCTGGCGGCAATTGACCCGGGTCGATGGATGGTCTGCTCCTTTGAAGCCTTCGTTCAGGATCCCGTGACGACCGTCCAGGCGCTGGAAAGCTTTGCTGGAGTGGCTCACGATGAGGCGCTGGCTGCCCATTGTTCGAGACCGCTGCCATACTCCCGCTACACGCATACACCGCCGGCGCAGGACAAGTGGCGGGTCCACGAGGCCGAGATCCGTCGGGTGTTCCCGAAGATCCGGCCTATCGTAGAGCGGATCAATGAGGGTATTGCATTGCCGGGTTACCCGCTGGAGACTGGGGTCCCATGAAACTCGATGCTGAATTTATCAGGCTGCCACTGGCGTTTGATGTTGCCAGGCTGCAGCAGGAAATCAGCCAGTTCAGTGAAGAAGACTGGCAACCTCACCCGGGCAAGCATCCCGGCAATCTCGCGCTTCCCCTGATTTCCTTCGAGGGAAAGAACAATGATGATTTTCACGGCCGGATGCAGGAAACACCCCACCTGCAGAAGTGTGAATATATTCGCCAGATTTTTGCGTCCTTTGGTGAGGTGTTCGGACGATCACGCCTGATGCGGCTCGCCGGCGGCTGTGAGGTTCCTCTCCATGTCGATGCCAACTATCACTGGTTCAGAAGCGTTCGCATTCACGTGCCAATCACCACCAATGAACAGGTGATCTTTCACTGTGGCAATGAACAGGTTCATATGCAGGCCGGAGAATGCTGGGTATTTGATTCCTGGCAGAATCATACGGTAAAGAACCACAGCACCGAGACCCGTGTGCACCTGGTTCTCGATACGGCAGGCAGCAGCCGGTTCTGGGACAGTCTTGACAGTACCCTGCAGTACTTCCGCCAGCACGGGGATTATCCCGCGCCCAGGCAGGTTGCCTACCAGCCGGGAAAACCTGCTTCAATCATGGTTGAAAAATACAATCTGACACCCGTTCTCTCTCCGGGCGAGGTTGATGGCCTGGTGGAAGATATCGTTCTTGATATGCAGGCCAATAACAGCGCTGATCCCGAACACGTTCACCTGATGGTGAAACAGATGCGCCGGTTCTGTAAGGACTGGCGGATGATTTTTATGGTATTCGGTTACGAGGAAGCCGGTATCCAGCAGTATCTCCGCCTGATTAAACAGAATGAAGCCGTGCTCAGTGGCATGCCGTTTGACGTCGCCCTGGCGTCGAATCTGCAGTCAGCGAAAACGGTGTTTTTCGCCAGGGTATTCAGTGCGGCCGTGAGCCCGGCGGTTCGTGCAGATCACGCTCGCGCTCTCTCATGAAAGACCCGGTGGTGACAGCCCGCTGAAGACGCGTGCACTGGGGAGTGTCAGCTGATGTTGGCGGTAGAACGCAGCATTTCAAGAAAGGCCTCACCGGCGTTTGAGAGGGTCCGGTTGACGTGGTGAATGACGCCCAGGGTTCGTTCGATGTGTGCATCAATTTCCAGGACCACCACATCATCGTCGATCATGGTCTTCGGCAGTACACTCCAGCCGAGACCGACACCGATCAGCATCTTGATGGTTTCCAGGTAGTTGGTGGACATGCCGGTGATGAGTTTCAGGTCTTCCTGCTCGAACATGCCCTTGACGATTCTGCCGGTGAAGGTTGTCATGTCAGGCAGAATCGCAGGATACCGGGCCAGTTCTGCCAGCGACACCGTCCGCCGGGCAGCAAGTTCGTGGCGTGCGGCGCAGACAAAAGCCAGTTCGTCGCGCCAGATGGGTTCTGCAATCAGTCGTTCATGGGTCACCGGGGCGAGGGTGATTATCGCCATCTCAAGTTCACCCTGCACAATCCTCTCGTGAGCGACCTCTGAATCCATGAAGTGTAAATCAAGTGAGACTTCCGGGTGTGCTTCTATATAGGTTCTCAGTACGGCGGGGAGCCGCCAAAGACCGATATGATGACTCGTCGCGATCGAAAGGCGGCCGCCAATCTGCCCGGTCAGATTGCGAATAGCCCGCTCGGTGTCCTCCACCTGCTGCAGGATCATCTGCGCCCGCCGCACCAGTGCCTCGCCCGAATCTGTCAGCGTTACCGTGCGGCCTATCCGGTCGAACAGCCGGCAGCCCAGCTGATGTTCCAGCAGGGCAATGCGTTTGCTGACGGCTGGCTGGGTCAGGTGCAGTCGATCTGCCGCGTGGCTGAACGAACCGCAGTCCGAGACGGCGAGAAAGGCTTTCAGGCTATCGAGTTCCATGGCACCAATTGAGTCATGATTGTTGATTACCAATTTTTATTGGAATCATGATAAATATGAATTTGTTTTATGACAACGAGGTCACTAGACTTCGCGCCAAACCCAGATACTCGGAGATTTCAAGCGATGCAGGAATTTGATGTAGCCATTGTTGGCGCGACAGGTGCCGTTGGCGAGGTGATGCGTGAACTGCTTGAAGAGAGAGCGTTCCCCGTCCGTCAGCTTTACCTGCTGGCCAGCGAGCGCTCAGCAGGCAGCCGGCTGCCTTTCAAAAACGGCAGCATAAAGGTCGAAAACCTCGAGACGTTTGATTTCAGCAAGGTGCAGATCGGCCTGTTTTCGGCCGGCGGGAGCATTTCTGCCGTGTATGCGCCCAAAGCCGCGGCAGCAGGCTGTGTCGTGATCGATAACACCTCTCATTTCCGCAGGGATCCCAAAATTCCCCTCGTGATTCCGGAAGTTAACGCAGACCGCTTACCTGCTTTCGATGGCAAAACCGGCTGCATTATCGCCAATCCAAACTGCTCCACCATCCAGATGCTGGTGGCGCTCAAGCCCATCTATGACGCCGTCGGTATCACTCGAATCAACGTGGCGACCTACCAGGCAGTTTCAGGCGCTGGCAAGCGGGCCATTGAATCGCTGGCGAGCCAGACCGCAAAACTGCTGAACGGCCAGCCCATTGAGCATGATGTGTTCCCGCAACAGATTGCGTTTAATGCCCTGCCGCTGATCGGCAGTTTCGAAGAGAACGGTTATACCCAGGAAGAAATGAAAATGGTCTGGGAAACCCGCAAGATATTCGGGGACGAGAGCATTCTGGTCAATCCCACCTGCGTTCGTATTCCGGTGTTTTACGGGCATTCCGAGGCGGTTCATATTGAGACACGTGAACCGATTTCTGCTGCCCGGGCAAAAGAGTTACTGGCGAACGCGCCAGGCGTTGAATTGATTGATAATCGCGCTGAACCGGATTTCCCCACGGCCGTCAGAGATGCTGCCGGCACTGACCCTGTATTCGTGGG
>JAQCAK010000241.1 GCA_027621895.1 Pseudomonadota bacterium
TGACTTACTGGAAGCAGCAGCAGGACAAACAGCAGCGGGAAACCCAGGAAGAACTCAGGTACCTGATGGCCAGCCAGGCAGAAGACCAGAAGGACATTCAACAACTCAGCAATGCGTTCCAGACCATCACACTGCAACGCGGCAGCGACATGTAAGAGGAAAACCATGAAAACGAAACCTGCACACGGAACGAGAAAACTGCTGCTGGCCGGCGTGGCCGGTCTGCTGGTCAGCGGCATCGCAGCCCACGCGATTGCAGCACCTGACTACGACAGGATCAGGAAAGACATCAATGTCATGATCGGTATCGTCAAGTCTTCTTTCGATGACAGCGAGAGCTGTAAACGCTGCAGCGTAAGGATTTCCGGTCACTACCTGGCAGAACAGGGGGTGGTCTTCGACGTAAACCCTGCCGGCACCTTCCAGAACTACACCATTCATCTTGAGGATGAGATGGATGTTCTGGCCAATGAACTCGGGGCGATCCCCGGGATTGTCGCAGATGTGCTGGCCGATGTTCGCGTCAACATGGATGGCAAAGACGCATACCAGTGGGAGTTCTATACCGAGGAAAACTGGACCGACATGACCCGTGAAACCCGGCACAAGCTGCGGGAGACCCAGCGGTCCTTGCGTGAGTTAACCCGGGAAATGCGGGAGATTGAGATAGAGTCCATCCATGCCGAGGAAGCGGAACGCAGGGAACTGGAAAACCGGCGCTCAGCACTGGAGAAGGCAATCAGCGAAACCGAGGCCGAACAGCTTGCCGTCGAACAGGAAATCGCTGCCTATGCAAAGCAGAAAAATCAGGAGCGCGAGGCAAAAATGGCGGAACGAAACAAAGAGCGCCGGCAACGCTTTGAACAAATGGAGACTATCGTCCTGAACACCTTCTGCGATTACAGCAGCTCAATGCGCAATATCCCGCGAGACGAGAAAATCTCCATCATCATGCACCGAGACGAGGATTCATCGAACATCTTTGTCTTCGATCAGGACAAGCTGCAGAACTGCGACTCAACCAAAAGCAATGTCCGTGAACACGCCCTCAGCTACGCGTTCTGACGGCTCTTCATTGTGACGCCTCGTAGCATGAGAAGTTAAAGAAGGTTTCGCTGTTGATGTAGTTCAGGTTGAGCAGACGCAGGTCGTCTCCCGCCTCAACGCTCAGCAGGGCTTCTCCATTCCAGGTGCCATCGAAGATGGTCTGCATCTGATTACGGTTCAGCCACGCCTGCTGCTTTGCGCCCAGCGCTGACAGCAGCTCCTGGCTGGCTGCGCCCACCACATTACCGGACGCGTCATACAGGGTTCCGATAATATTCGTCATGGTGGTATCGCCCGTATTGATGAAACGCACAAAGGTCGTATCCGGCGAATCGAAGCCCTCGATATTGTGCACTTCACCACGCCGCACGCAGTTTGTGTTACTGATCAGTCCGCTGGGGCTGCGCAGTTTTGTCATCAATTCAAAATCACCGGTCCCCTTGACTTCCAGCATGGCCGGACCGTTCCACACACCCGCTCCCAGGCGCGCTTCGATATCTGAGGACGATAGAATCAGACGCCCCCTGGGCGCAATGGTGCCGGCATGCAGTGGCGCAGCCGCGTTACCCGAGAGCGTGCCATTGCTGGTATAGAGTGTACCCGTGAACTGCTGCGCTTCATCAGACGTGTTCACCACGTGCGTCAGTGAAACATTGGGACTGTTTGAAGTCGTCTGCAGGTACACGGTGGCACTGCTGGCATCTTCAAAGCAGGAGAAGTTGAAAAAGGTTTCGGCATTGACGAAATTGAGGTTCAACAGCTTCAGACCTGCATGATTCGCCACCTCCAGCATCGCTTCACCGTTCCACTCGACACCTGTCAGCGCGGCAAAATTGTCGCGGTTAATCCAGACCTGCTGTTTGGGTGCCATTGATGCCAGCAACTGAACGCCGGCAGCACCGATGATTTCGCCATCCGCATCGTACAGCGTGCCGGTTATGCTGCCGAGTGCGTTGTTACCCGTGTTGACGAAACGGACGAAGGTCATGTTTTCGGAATCAAACCCCTCGATGTTCAGCACCCGTGATTCCCGCACGCAGTTGGTATTCGACACCAGGCCACTGGGACTGGCCAGTTTCGACATGAGTTCGAAATCCGCCTCACCAGTCACTTCCAGCATGGCAGGCCCGGACCAGGGTTCGACTGCAAAGATCTGTTCCAGATCAGCCGAGGTGAGCACGAGTCGCCCATCCGGCGCGACACCTGCGCCCAGGGACTGATAGGCAGCGCCCAGCTGTTGACCACTGCCGTCAAACAGCGTGCCGGTAAAGGACTGGCTGGTGCCGGCTGTATTCACGACATGCAGGCGTGTGATATTGGCACTCGTTGAGTTGGTCTGCAGGTACTGTGCCGAGCGGGGGGTCGCAAGATATTCCTCGAGATTCGTGCTGCCATTGTTATCGTCATCTGCTGCGCCGTCATCGCTCTTCGGGTCATGGCCACGGGCGATTTCCCAGATGTCCGGCATCCCGTCGTTATCGTCGTCGTAATCTGCGTTGTCACCCAGTCCATCGCCATCCGTGTCGACCGACTCGGCGGCGTTCCCGGGGAATGCATCGCTGGCATCCGGTACACCGTCTGCATCCTGGTCGGCATCGGCGGCATTCGCATAGGCGGCAACCTGGAACCTGACTGCATTCAGACTGCTGGCAGCATCCGCCGCTCCTGTCTGGTCGACTTTGATGCCGCAGGCTTTACCCTCGCAGACACTGATCTCCGGGTTGGAAAAATAAGGCAATTCATTGAAGACATCGAATTCCGATGCATAGGCCATCATGGTGGCGAAGTTACCGGTTTCTCCATGACCCCGGGACCAGACGAAGGTACCGCTCTCGTTCTGTTTGTAGGAATGACCCAGCCCCATGTTGTGGCCGATCTCATGGATCATCGTGTTGTCACTGCATTCATCGAACTCAATGAAACTGGCAGAAATATAGCTGGAGCGCTCCATCAGACCCTGGGTCGCGAATCCACCCAGTGATGCCAGCCCGCAGGTGTTACCCCCGTCATAGAGACGGAACAGCGTCACCAGGTCGGCCCCGGCATCCTCCCGCATCTGCGCCAGGTCTGCGAACACACCCTCACCCTGCTCCGCTGCCTTGAGCCACTGCGAGATATTCTGCGATGTATCCATCGCCAGCTCCCGGCTGCCGACGAGCCGAAACTCAATATCCACCCGGCTATCAGCCAGCACCTGGTTGGCAAAGGCAACCAGGTGATCCAGCCGCGCCGAGGGATCACCGTTGTATTCCGACGTTACCCCCGTTGAATAGACCGCAAACAGGTCAATAACGGTCTTGCCGGGTACGGATGAGGATTGCGCCGGATCCGTCCCCATCAGTCGCTCATTGTCATCGGCGACTCCATCGCCATCAGTATCGATCAGGAACTCCACACCGGTGACAGCAAAGTTCTGTTCATCGAACACGACCCCCGGGGCGTCGAGGCTGTGGAGCAGCAGCGTTGATGTGCCGTCAGTGACCACCAGGTAAATGTACTCAAAGCCGGGTTGTTCCGAGTATTGAAACTCAAGGGTGTCGGCACTGGTCTGGCCGCCTGCCGCAACACTGGTGACCGCGGGAATGTCTCCGATACGGAAGAAGGACCCCCCGAAGAAATCTGCTGACTGGCCTGCCGCCAGAAAGACTTCCAGCGATTCATTGCGGGTGCCGCTGTTACCGATGGCGGGCAGGTCCAGTGAGAGCGTATCGCCGTTGATCGTGGCCACCGGATCTGCCACAAAGTACAGTTCGCTGTACGAGCTTGAGGCCACATTGCCGAAGGTCACCGTACTGGCCATCATGGTCCGGTCAACCACTGTATTGTTCTCGAGCAGCAGGAATGTGATGTAGTAGGTCCCGGCATCCGGCTGGCCCAGGCGTGCCACCCGGGAGGCCAGGGGAATCGTACTGTTGGCCGCAAGACTGCCTGACACGGGAATATCGCCGAGAAACTTGAGATCAGCTGCCTGGGAATACCGGCTTTCCGTGTGCGCATAAATGCGCATCACCAGCTCATCGCTGCCGGAGGACCCCCGGTTTACCACACCAAAACTGGCTGCCATCGAGCTCGATGAGACTGATGCCAGGCTGCAGGGACAGATCAGCTCCAGGTCCGCGCCCTGACCACTGTCAGCTGCCGCGTTCAGGGGCAGCACCAGCGCCGTCAGCGAAACCACTAGCGCCGTCAGCGAAACCACTAAGGTCAAGTCGTCGATGAGCGCACGG
>JAQCAK010000242.1 GCA_027621895.1 Pseudomonadota bacterium
GCGGGAGATACATCGGATCTGCTCAGCTCGGGACGGGTGGCGCCGGATTACCGGGAGCACATGGAGAAAATGGCGCAGTACCTCGCCGCAGTATCCCTGGTGGATGAGCAGGTCGGCAGGCTGTTTGATGCCCTCATGGGGCGTGGCCTGTTGGACAATACGCTGATCATTTTTACGTCTGATCACGGGCATCTGACGGGACAGTACGGTCTATATGGCAAGGGGAATGCCACCATCCCGCAGAACCTGTATGAAGACTCAGTTAACATTCCTTTCGTGGTTTACGGGCCAGATAACTACGTGGTACCGGGCCAGATCCGTAACGACTTCGTAAATCTATATGACATCTATCCAACGATTCTCTCGCTGATCGGCGCGGACCAGGCACTGGATGATTATGATGGCCCTGGCCTTAGTCTCCTGCCGCTGTTGCAGGGAGATCGGCCGGAAAGCTTCAGAAAATTCCAGATATCGGAGATGGGTAACGCGCGCATGGTTCACAATGGGCGCTGGAAGCTTGTCCGCTACCACCAGGCAGAGGCGGACAAGCCGCCGGTGGAGCGCTGGTACGATCTTGCGCACCCGTTGGGTGAAAGGCAGTCGGTACCGGCGCCATCAGTCGATCAACAGCGTCAGCTGAGGCAGGCCCTGGATAGTTTCTTTGATCTCTATGAAGTTGAAGGCCGCGCAGGTAGAAATATCTGGGACCTGCCAAAACATAACGCCATGGAAGCCTGGCGGAGTAAAACGCAATGATGAGTATTTCAAAAGCGATGTGCCGCTCAAGGCTGCTGCAAATTTTTCTGGCGATGGGTAGTGCCTTCGCCTTTGCCGATACACCGGTTGAGATGGTGGTGGAAGGAGACTATGTCCTCACCATGGATTCAGATCATCGAGTGATTGCCAATGGTGCCGTCGCGATCAGTGACGGGAAGGTCGTCGCTGTTGGGCCTGCCGATGACATTCTGGCGAAGTATCAGCCTCGGGAACGCGTTTCCGGAAAGGGTAAAGTCGTGCTGCCGGGCCTGATCAATGGGCATGCGCACTCAGCGATGACGTTGTTAAGAGGTATTGCTGATGACCTTTCCATCTACGAATGGCTGAACGAGTACATCTTTCCTGCAGAGGTGCGCTTTGTTGATCCTGAGTTCGTCAGAATCGGCACTCAGCTTGCCTGTTGGGAGATGATTCGGGGTGGCACAACGACATTCGTCGATATGTACTATCACCCTGATGTTATTGCCGAGGTGGTGCAGGAATGTGGTATGCGAGCGCTGATTTCAGCGACCGTGATTGACCAGAAGAGCCCCGACGCAGAGAGTGCCGATGATTCCCTGGCGAAGGCCATTGAGTTTGTGCGGCGCTGGCAGAACAAAGCGCCACGCATTACGCCAATCTTCGGTCCGCACGCGAACTACACGCTGAACGTCGAGCAGCTTAAGGCGACACGCAAGGCGGCTCAGGCGCTGAATGCAACGATCAGTATTCATATGGCCGAGTCGCCCTATGAGGTGGAGTACTCGCAAGAAAAGTACGGCACAGGCAGCGTCAGCATGTTTGAATCGATTGGCTTTTTTGAAGGCCCCACGATCGCGGCTCACATGGTCTGGCCGAATGATGATGAGATCCGGATACTCGCTGCTGGCAATGTCGGCGTTGTTTACAACCCAACCTCAAACATGAAGACAGCGGCAGGGATAGCCCCGATACCCGAAATGCGTGAAGCCGGTGTTGCCGTTGGTATCGGCACAGACGGTGCTGCCAGCAACAACGACCTTGATATGTGGGAAGAGATGCGGCTGGGAGCCCTGCTCCAGAAAGTCAACGCCATGGACCCTGAGCTATTGGCAGCAGCTGAAGTGCTTCGCATGGCGACCATAGAGGGGGCGCAGGCTATCGGTCTGGCAGATGTGACGGGCTCACTTGAACCGGGTAAGCAGGCTGACCTGATCCAGGTGGACTTCACAGATGCCCACCATGTACCCACCTATGATGTGATTTCTCATCTTGTCTATGTCACCGATGAACAGGACGTCACCACCGTGATTGTGGAGGGCAAGATGTTGATGCGGGATCGTGTCCTGCTGACCCTCGATACCGAGCAGATCCGCCACGACGCGGAAACGCTTGCTGCGAAGATCAGAAAAGAATTAAGCCCCTGAGTATTTGCTCATGAACCAGGTCAAGGTCATCGCCGTCTGCGTACTCGCTTCCTTCGTCATGTCGGGGTTCCTGAATCCCATCGGCCTGATCAGCGGCCCGGTAGCCGACTTCTTTAACATTTCGATCACCGTAGCAGTCGCGCGGTTTGGATATTTTACGTTCGGCGTGTTCGCTGGCTATATCGTGTCCTTTTGTATTTTCGATTACATGCGGCTGAAGACTGTGGTGGTTGCGGGGTATCTCCTGATCGCTGCGTCGGTAGGTGGCCTGTATGCCTTTCCCTCTGCGTTTGCATTGGCCGCTTTTCTTTTCGTGATTGGCCTTTTTGCCAGTGTCCAGGTATGCGCTGCGAGTACGCTGGTCAGCTGGCTTTGGCAGGGGAAACCAAGACAGACAATGTTGATAGCGCAGGATGCCATGTTTAATGGCGGCGGCATCGTATTCACCGCATTGACGACCTGGTTTCTGACAGCCAACTATCACTGGGCATCGCCCTACCTGCTGGTGGCAGCGATTACATTGGTCATTTCCGTTGTTGCTTTGACAACGAAGATAGAAGAGCAGCGTGATGCGGCAGTAGAGGAAGACATTGAAACCCGGTGGAACCCCGGCATCCTCGCCGTTGGTCTCAGTATTCTGCTTTTTATGACCTCGAAGATATCAGTGTTTATCTGGGCGCCGCAGTTTGCTGAGCAGATGTTCGATGCCTCGGTGGAGCAATCCGGGCGCCTGCTGACGAATATCTTCATTGGTGCCTTCACGGGTTCTCTGATCGGCACCTATGTTGTTTCTCGCGTGCGAATCGAGTTTTTCCTGATAGGCATGCTGGCGCTTGGTGCGACAGGTTTGTGGCTGATGCTGGGTGCTGAGCAGCTGGATCACGTTTTGCTGGCGGCCTATCTTGTGGGGGGCTCTATCGGCGCCACTTTCAATGGTTACACTGCCTTTGGTCTCAGCTTTGTGTCGACCCCGACGCATAAACATGTTGCGTATCTGCTGCTTGCCGGGGGAATTGGTTCAGCGGTGGCGCCGTGGTTCAGCAGTCAGATTGTTGACTCAAGCGGAGCCGTTCAGTCCGCTCTCTACGCCTGTCTCGCCATTCAGGCTTTCGTACTCTTTACGGTGCTTTTACTGGCCCTCTATATGCGAAGACTGGTGAGTTACTCTTCGGTCGAATCGTAAAGGATCACGTTGGGGAAGTAGGTTTCCGGTCTGGGTGGGCCGTTGTCGAAGAAACGGGCGCCCGCACCGATCCGATTGATGTCGCCAAGCACCTGCCGACCCTTGTCTGCCTCTGCCAAAAGCGCTTTAACCACGTCAGGATGCTTATCTGCGATATTCCTGGTCTCTCCCGGGTCTGATGCCAGGTCATACAACTGAGGCGCGCTCACTGTATCCATGTACCGGCCCAGCCAGCGCAGATGAGGCGAGTTTTCGCGACGAGGCAGCACCAGCTTCCAGTCATTTTTCCTGACGGCCTGTAGCTGAGACAGCATGTGGTAGTAGTAGACATCGTAGGGGCTGACCGCGGCTGCCTCATCTTTTAACAACGGCAGGATGTTGTATCCATCGATGGTTCTATCCGGCAGTTCCGCGCCTGCGAGATGTGCGAGTGTCGGATAGATATCCATCAGTGTTGTCAGCTCATGTTGGTGCTGATTCTTCGGTATGACGCCTGGCCAGCGCCAGATGGCCGGCACACGAACGCCACCTTCCCAGTTGGAATATTTGCCGCCTCGGAACGGGCCTGCGCTGCCGATATCATCACCGAGTTCACTGCGTGTTTCCGGTCCGTTGTCAGATACGAAAATCACCAGGGTGTTCTCGCTCAACCTTTGCTTCTCTAAAGCCGCCAGAATTCTACCAACACTCCAGTCCAGCTCCTCGACCGCATCGCCGTACCTTCCGGCCTTCGACTTCCCTGCGAAATCGGGGTGCACACCGAGTGGTGTGTGGGGCGCGTTGTAAGAAAGGAACAAAAAGAACGGTGCGTCACCTGCCTCGTTTAGAAAGCGAACAGCTTCATCTGTGTATAGAGAAGTCAGCAGGTCGTTGTCTGCCGGCGTTTGAACAACATTGCCATTGCGCATCAGTTCGATGATGAATCTTC
>JAQCAK010000243.1 GCA_027621895.1 Pseudomonadota bacterium
CGGGATTGGCACCCCAGGCTGCGCCCCTCCCGTGACCCCGGGATTTCAGACCCGCCGCTATTGAACCTCCAATCAGTCCCAGACCGACAATGCCGATTCGGGCGTCGACGTCTATCCTGCCATTCTCCGGCATCCGTCAGCCGCCCGCGGCCAGCACTTTCTGCAGGCTGTCGATAAAACGTGCGTTCTCCCCGGGCGTTCCCACCGTGACCCGCAGATGATTCGGCATGTTGTAAACACCGATGGGACGAACGATGACCCCCTCGCGCAGCAGCGCCTGGTAGATCGGCATGGCATCCCGGCCAAAGTCGATGGTCACAAAATTGCCGACCGATGGAATATAGCCAATGCCCATCTGATCCAGCGCCTCGGTCAGGAATTTCATTCCCTGGGTATTGAGTGCAATCGCGCGCTGCAGGTACTCATCATCATCCAGCGCCACCAGGGCTGCGGCCAGGGACATGGCGTTAACATTGAATGGCTGGCGGACCCGGTTCATGAGATCGGCAATCTGTGGGTGACTGACCGCGTAGCCGATTCGCAGACCGGCCAGACCGTAGGCTTTGGAGAAGGTCCGGGTGACAACCAGGTTGTCATACTGATCAATCAATGACAGTCCATTCGGGTAGTCGGGTTCTTCGACATACTCGAAATAGGCCTCGTCGAGCACCACGATCACCGACGCCGGCACCTGCTCCAGGAACGCCACCAGCTCTGCCCGACCCACCCAGGTGCCGGTCGGGTTATTCGGATTGGCAATAAAAACCAGGCGGGTTTTCGGGGTTATGGCCGCCAGTGTTGCCTCAAGATCCTGTCCGTAGTTTTTCGCGGGTACCGTCACCAGGTCCGCTCCCAGGGCCCGGGTAACCAGCGGATACACCACAAAGGAATGTTCCGAAACCACCGATGCCGCGCCGGGCGAAAGGAAGACACGAGCCAGCAGTTCGAGCACATCGTTCGAACCGTTGCCGATCGTCAGTCGCTGGGGATCGATTCCCAGCTTTTCCTGCAGTTTGTGTTTGAGAAGATAAGCACTGCCATCGGGATACCTGGCCAGTTCGTCCATTTCTTCAGCCAGCCGACGCGTCACCAGCGGCGATGGGCCGAGGGGGTTCTCGTTACTGGCCAGCTTGATGATGTCCGATATCCCGAGCTCCCGCTCGAGTTCCTCGATGGGTTTACCCGGCTGGTAGGGAGACAGTTCAGTGATGCCCGGCTGTGCAAGTTCGAAAAAGTCTGTCATGAGTAGCTCACTGCTCTTGGGTAGCTGCCAAGCATCCTGACTTCCAGGGCATCCCTGTCGATTTCACTCATCACGGTTTCGATCAAGGGGTCCTCCCGGTGACCTTCAAAATCAATAAAAAAGACATAGGACCAGCGACCGGTTCTGGACGGTCTCGTCTCAATAGAGGTGAGCGACACGCCATGCCGATGGAAGGGTTCCAGCAGTTTATAGAGCGCACCGGGCTGGTTGTGCGTCGAGACCATGATGGAAGTCTTGTCATTCCCGGATGGCCCGATATTTTCACGCCCCACGACAATAAAGCGGGTTGTGTTGTCCGATTCATCTTCAATCTGCCGGGAAATAATGGTGAGACCGTAAATCTCCGCAGCGATTTCTCCCGCGATGGCTGCCGCACCCGGCTCATTCCTGACCCGGCGGGCGGCCTCGGCGTTCGACGACGCGGTCAGCCGGGACACATTCGGGTAATGGCCGTTAAGCCAGCGCCGGCATTGTGCCAGGGTCTGCTGGTGGGAATAGATGCGATCAATCTCTCCAGTGGCATCCGGCGCCACCATCAGGTGGTGATGAACACGCAGTTCCACTTCGCCACAGATTTTCAGCTCGGAGTTCAGGAAATTATCCAGCGTGTGGTTGATCACACCCTCGGTGGAGTTTTCTACCGGCACCACGCCATAGTTGCAGGCCGCGGAGGTCACTTCCCGGAAAACATCATCAACGGTGACCATGGGCATGCCAACGACCGCATTGCCGAACTGCTTCAGGGTGGCCATCTGCGTGAAGGTCCCCTCGGGGCCCAGGTAGGCGACTTTCAGCGGTTCTTCCAGCGCCAGGCAGGCCGACATGATCTGGCGGTAAACCTGGGCGACTTTTTCATCGCTTAGCGGACCCGGGTTCTGCTCGGCGATCCGGCGCAGCACCTGGGCTTCCCGTTCCGGCCGATAGTAGACCGGCGCCTCACCACCTGACTCCCGCTGTTTAACCTCGGCGACCTCCAGCGCACAGCGGGCACGCTCATTGAGCTTCTGGAGGATTTCGATATCCAGTTCGTCGATCCGCTCGCGGAGTGCGGCAAGGCTTTTAGGGGTTTTGTCAGTCATGATTGTTTACCGGCAGCAGCAGGAGAAAGAGGCGAATCTACAATGCTGTTGGCATTTTTACTCCGGCCCTTCCTCATCTTCTACTGCGTCTGCTGCATCTGCACCTTGATCCTCGGGTTCTTCCACGCGGGCCATGCCGACCAGGTGTTCGTCGTTGCCCAGGTTGATCAATCGCACACCCTGGGTATTTCTTCCCTGGGTGGAAACCTCGTCGGCGGGGATACGCACCAGCGTGCCCTGATCACTGATCAGGATCACCTCGTCGCCCGGGAAGACCTGCACCGCGCCGACCACGTCGCCATTGCGCTCGCTCAGCTTCATGCCAATCACACCCTGCCCGCCCCGACCGATCACAGAGTACTCACCGAGTTCCGTGCGCTTGCCGTAGCCGTT
Organism: Pseudomonadota bacterium; assembly: GCA_027621895.1. Taxonomy (GTDB): domain Bacteria; phylum Pseudomonadota; class Gammaproteobacteria; order Pseudomonadales; family Azotimanducaceae; genus UBA9659. The sequence continues at coordinate 2,737 of JAQCAK010000243.1, forward strand.
CCAGCTGGCCGTCAGCACCATGCCGTTCTCTTCCGGAATGATCAGCGAAATCACCTGCTCCCCGGACTTGAGCTTAATGCCGCGCACACCCCGTGCAGTTCTGCCCATGGCTCTAACGTCCGATTCCTTGAAGCGAATGACCTTGCCGCCTGAACCCAGCAGCATGACATCCCGTGTGCCATCAGTGACCGCGGCACCGACCAGCGTGTTGCCTTCTTCCAGTTCTATGGCTATCAGCCCCGTACTGCGCTGCCGGGAGAAGTCCATAAGGGGGGTCTTCTTCACGGTGCCGTTCAGCGTCGCCATGAAAATAAACTGGTCTTCACGATACTCATGGATCGGCAGCATCGCCGTTACTTTTTCGTCGTCTTCGAGCGGCAGAATATTCACCAGCGGTCGCCCCCGGGCCGTTCGACTGGCGGGGGGAATCTGGAAGACCCGCACCCAGAAAACCTTGCCACGGTTGGTAAAACACAGAATCGTATCGTGGGTGCTGGCAACCAGCAGATGCTCCACGTAGTCCTCTTCCTTGAAGGTGCTCGCCGTCTTGCCTCGCCCCCCGCGTCGCTGGGCACGGTAGGTGTCCAGGGGCTGGGTCTTGGCATAACCACCGGCCGACAGGGTCACCACCATGTCCTGCTCAGTGATCAGGTCTTCCATCGTCAGGTCTTCCTGGGTTTCGACGATTACAGTGCGACGCTCATCGCCATATTCATCACGGATCGCAACCAGTTCCTCACGGATAATTTCCAGCAGACGATCGGGGTTGCCCAGGATCTCCAGCAGCTCGGCGATGTTGTCGATAATCTCGCCGTATTCTTCCAGCAGGCGCTCCTGCTCAAGACCCGTCAGCCGGTTGAGGCGCATTTCAAGAATGGCCTGGGCCTGTTCCGGCGACAGGAAGTAGGAGCCATCCGGTTTCAGTCCGTAAGCGGCATCCATATCCTCCGGCTTGGCGGCCTCGGGTCCGGCCCGCTCCAGCATCCTGGTCACGGTTTCTGATCGCCAGGCCTGGTTAACCAGGCGTTCCCGGGCCTCGGCCGCATTGGCCGAGGTTTTAATCAGCTCGATGACCGGGTCGATGTTGGACAGGGCCACGGCCAGCCCCTCCAGCACATGCCCCCTGGCCCTGGCCCGACGCAGCAGGTAAACGGTGCGCCGGGTGACGACCTCGCGGCGATGCAGGATGAACTGCTCCAGCACCTGCTTGAGGTTCAGTACTTTCGGTTCTCCCTCGACCAGCGCCACTATGTTGATACCAAACACGCTCTGCAGCTGGGTCTGTGCATAAAGGTTGTTCAGCAGCACCTCGCCGACTTCCCCGCGACGGAGCTCAATGACGATGCGCGTATCGGTTGCTGACTCGTCCCGAAGTTCGCTGATCCCCTCGATTTTCTTGTCCTTGACCAGTTCAGCGATCTTCTCGATCAATCGGGCACGGTTAACCTGGTAAGGAATCTCCCGGATGATGACCGTGTCCCGGCCGGTCTTCTCATCGGTCTCGATATCGCAGCGCGAGCGAATCTGGATGC
>JAQCAK010000244.1 GCA_027621895.1 Pseudomonadota bacterium
GAGAGTCGGGATCGGCGCAGCAGATTGCGCACCAGGTTCAGCAGCGGGTCCATGATTATGCCGCCTGGGTTCCCGGGCTGGCTGTAGACTACGACCGCCTTGGATACTGGCGCTGGGTGCGCTGGCCGGAGTACTTTCAGGTTCCCAGGTACTTCTTTTTCTCTGCATCCGGGGTGTTCTGGATTGACCAATCGATTCGACAGGAGACATTGGCGGCGCGGGAGTCAGGCAGGACCTTTCCGGCAGTCACGAAGACCTATGAACGCTGGCGAAGAGACTAGCCCCGGGCTTGAACGCGGTTGAAATCCAGACCTGGCGTTATCCCGGCGGTGACCCCGGATCCCCGGTGTGTTGGAACACCCAGCAGTAATGAATGTTACTGCGACGTTTGAAATCAAAAGGAATCGTACTGGCGCTGATGTCCTGGTTCCGGAATCTATCGGCCAGGCCAGGATTGAGTTTGAAGCTCCGCAGGTTCGTTGAGAAATAGAGCTTGCCCCCCGGGCGCAACAGGGCCATGGCACCCTCTATCAGACGCACTTGATCGCGTTGCACGTCCAGGCTCTCATCCATGCGCTTTGAGTTGGAGAATGTAGGCGGGTCAAGAAATATCAGGTCGAAAAGCGCCTCACCCTGCTTTTTCACGGCCCGTTGTTCCTCGAGCCAGTTCAGGCAGTCCGCATGGATCAGACTGTGCTGATTCGTTCTGAGCCCATTCAGTTCCAGGTTCCTGCCAGCCCAGTCAAGATAGGTTTTGGACAGATCAACGCTGGTGGTGGTCCGGGCGCCACCCAGGGCCGCGTGTATGGTCGCGGCACCGGTATAGGAAAACAGGTTAAGAAAATCCTTACCAGCTGATTCCCTGCCGATCTGCAGCCGAATCGGTCGGTGATCCAGGAACAGGCCCGTGTCCAGGTAATCCTCGAAGTTGACCCACAGCCGGGCGTCTGCCTCGGTGACCTCGTGGAAGTGCTTTGTGTTTTCCACGCGCTGGTATTGGGACTCGCCTCGCTGCCTGGCCCGGGTCTTGTACGTCAGATGATCGTCATCCACGCTGAACACGTCCTGACAGATCGTGACGAGCTCCCGGGTTCGAATCCTGGCCCTGGCCGGATCAATGCTTGGGGGTGCCTCATATTCCTGAATGCAGATCCAGCGCTCTTCGGGTGATTGGGCGTGGCTGTAGACATCAATGGCGGCAGAGTAATCCGGCAGGTCGGCATCATAGACCCGAAAGCAGGAGATGTTCTCTTGTCCGGCCCATCGAGTCAGCTGGCGGAGATTCTTCAGCAGACGGTTCCGGAAACCGTCCGCCTGGGAAGAAAGATCGGCGGCAGCAAGCCGTCGCGGCAGGCGCGCATCACGATAAAAATTCGATGGATCGATAGTGAAGTGAATGAGCTTGCAGACGATCGCGCCGTTGTAAAGCGTGTGCACTTTTTCAGCCCGCAGACCGAGGTGCTTGCCCAGCGCCTGGTCTTCTGTGAAAACGGCGCCCCGCCATCCGACCAGGTTCGTTTTCATGACGTCGCCGAGGGCCTTGTAAAGCGCACCCAGCTCACCGGATTCACTGAGGCGCCTGCCATAGGGCGGATTCGTCGCCATCAGTCCGTGAGCGGGAAAATCATGGCGGAAGTTAAACAGGTCCTGGTAAACAAAGCTGACCTTATCCGCCACGCCGGCGCGCTCCGCGTTGAGTCTGGCCTTGTCGATAACCCGCCTGTCTGCGTCAAACCCCAGCATGACGGGTAGTTTTGCGAGACCTTTCTCCTTTCTGTATTTCGCCTCTGCAATGAGCCGTTCCCAGATATCAGCCTTGTGCTTTTTCCAGTTCAGGAAGCCAAAATGATCACGAGTCAGACCCGGCGCTGTATCAGCTGCCATCAGCGCAGCCTCGATAACGAGAGTGCCTGACCCGCACATGAGGTCGGCGAATGCGCCGTGGCTGGCAGACATCTCGGGCCAGCGGGCACGTAACAGGATGGCAGCAGCAAGGTTTTCCTTCAGCGGGGCTTCACCGGTATCGAGACGGTAATTTCTCTGGTGGAGGCTGGTACCGGAAAGGTCAAGGTAGATGGTCGCCTCGTCCTTGAACAGGTAGCAGTTCACCTGAATGTCAGGCTGGTCGAGTCTGACCGAAGGTCGCGACTGACCTCGCTCGGTGAAACTGTCCACGATCGCGTCCTTGATCTTCTGCGCTGCATAGTGGCTGTGGGTGATTGATGAGGTTGATACATGCGTGTCAACGGCGATGGTCTGGTCCGCAGACAGGTGCGACGCCCAGTCGATGGTTCGCGTACCGTCATACAACAGCTCCGGAGAGGAGGCGGGAAAGCTGGCCAGGGGCAGCAGAATCCGGTTTGCCAGCCGTGACCAGAGGCAGGCGCGGTAGGCTGTCTCAATATTGCCCTGAAATGTAACACCCGAGCGAGTCTCCCTGACGCCTTCAGCTCCCATTACGGATAGCTCCTGTGCCAGGAGGTCAGCCATGCCGCTGGGTGCGGTCGCAAAAAGGTTCAGGTTGTTCACCCGGACAGTTTAGCATGAGGCAGGTGTCTGACTGCCTTCGAGCAGTCAGGATTATTGAGGTTCATTGGAACGCTCGACGTGGCTGCTGGGCTACAATACGCACCTGGCGTAGTGCCGGCACTGGCCGGGTTGCTACCGTCAACCCACATGACAGCAAGCATTGGCGGAAAGATGAGTGAAGTAAAGGAAACGGGAAACGCTGACATGGGTCCTGGTGTTGATTCGCCGGTTCCGGGCCGGTCGCTACGACCACTTCGCGCGCTGGTACCGTTTATTGCGCCGTACAAAGGAACACTGATCGTTGCGCTGCTGGCGCTGCTGCTGTCGTCTGCTGCTTTGCTGGCCATGCCCATGGCTTTCCGCAACGTCATTGATCATGGTTTTTCAACGGAAGACGCTAACAGCGTTGACCGTTACTTTCTGGTACTGCTGCTGTTTGCGTTTGCGATCGGTGTCTTCGGTGCGGCGCGGGCCTACTTTGTAAACTGGCTCGGTGAAAGAGTCGTGGCTGACCTGCGCAGCAAGGTCTTCCAGCACGTGGTCTATATGGACCCGGCTTTTTTTGAACACACCAAAATCGGCGAAGTGCTGTCTCGACTGACGGCGGACACCACCCTGATTCAGTCCATATCCGGTGTTAATCTGTCCATCGTGCTGCGCTCGTCTATCCAGCTGGTGGGTGGTCTGGCACTGCTGGCGTACTCCAACATCAAGCTCACTGCCATACTGCTGGTGATTCTGCCGATGGTGGTCGTTCCCATCCTCCTGATTGGTCGATGGCTGCGCCGCCTGTCCCGGGATTCGCAGGATCGAATTGCGGACGCCACGGGACAGGCCGCTGAAATCCTCGGTAACGCCTCTACTGTACAGGCCTTTACTGCAGAAGCACTCGAAAGCAAACGCTTTGATGAGTCCATCCAGGTCAGTTTCCTGACGGCAGTTCGTCGCATCAGGGTTCGCGCACTGATGACCACAGTGGCCAGCAGCGCTGTTTTTGGGGCGCTGATTTTCGTACTGTGGATTGGTGCCAAGGCCGTGCTGGCAGGAACCATCTCGGGTGGTGAGCTGGGCCAGTTTGTGCTGTATGCGTTGATTGTCGGCGTTGCGACGGGTGGGCTGAGCGAGGTTTGGGGAGATATTCAGCGGGCAGCGGGTGCGATGGAGCGATTAAGTGAACTGCTTGAGGTGCAGTCAGCGATCAGGTCCCCTGATAATCCCGTGCCCCTGCCAGCCCAGCCAATGGGAACGGTGGAATTCGACCGCGTGACGTTCAGTTATCCTTCCCGGCCTGATGCGAACGCCATCGAAGATTTTTCCCTGAGAATCAGCCCGGGAGAACATGTGGCGTTTGTCGGGCCCTCCGGTGCGGGTAAGAGTACCCTGTTTCAGCTGCTGCTCAGATTCTATGATCCCCGGGAGGGCAGCATTCTTGTTGAAGGGGTCGACGTAAGCCAGGCCAGCCTGAATTCGGTGCGGGAGTTGATTGCTATTGTGCCCCAGGAAAGTGTGATTTTTGGTGACACGGCGATCAATAACATACGGTTTGGCAGGCCCGGGGCAAGTGAAGCTGAAGTCATCGCAGCGGCAAAAGCAGCTCTTGCTCATGAGTTCATCGTGAAGTTGCCGGAAGGCTACCAGACCTACCTGGGTGAAAAAGGAGCACGTTTATCCGGCGGACAGAAGCAGCGCATTGCCATTGCCCGGGCCATACTGGCTGACCCC
>JAQCAK010000245.1 GCA_027621895.1 Pseudomonadota bacterium
ACAGCTGGCCGCGAAACTGGACAAGATCGCCAGGGCGCTGGCAGCTTGATCGAACTCGCTTCCAGTCCCGGTGAGCACCAGCATGACTGGTGCAGCCCCGGAACAGTGCTGACACCACTGATGGTACTCGACGACTGGCTGGGGCCGACGGCCGCGATCATCGAGTGTAAAGGCTGCGAACAAACTGCGTTCTGTTTTCTCGTGGCCTGGCACGGCCGGCAGCTCTGCGAACGGCTTTACGCGATTCGCGAGCTATCAAAACCAGTGGTTGAGACTTATCTCCGCAACGTGAGTCGCGACTACTGCGACCTGACTCGCAAACAATCCGAGACCACTGCTCTGCTGAACGCCGCGGCACCGTATACCCTTCTGGTCCTTACCCGGCTGCCGGACATGACCGTTTGCCGGAGTACACCCTCCAGTGATCGACATGCCTTCCTCGCCTGGCAGCAGATCCCTGAAGCGACGGACAAAGACTGGCAAGTACTGACAACCTGATCAGCTGGACGCTGGCCGGAACATTTGCTTCACTGATTGCCCAGACCAGCCAGGAGCAAGCCCTGAAAGATCAGCCTTTATCACTTGCCGGCGGGCTATCAGCCCGGTATCGCCCCGCAGGTGGAGAATCCCTGCTGGTCCTCGCCCACGGTGCCGGTGCCGGCCATGATCACCATCACATGACGTCCATTGCTGACGCGCTTTCAGAGTTGGGTATCAGCACGCTGCGATTCAATTTCCCTTTTATGGAGGCCGACCGCCGTCGAGTCGATAGCATGGCCGTGTGTCTGGATACCCTTAAGATGGCCCTGGCCAAAGCCTCGGAACTGGCTCCGGGGCAGAAGCTCTACCTGGGTGGTCACTCGTTCGGTGGGCGCATGGCCTCACACCTGGCAGCCACAGAACCAACGGATATTCAGGGCCTGGTCTTCTTTTCTTTCCCCCTGCATGTTGCAAAAAAACCCGATACTCGCCGTGCTGAACACCTCGCCAACCTGTCGCTGCCCATGCTGTTCCTGTCCGGCGACCGGGATGCCCTGGCTGACAAAACCCTGCTGACTCAAGTCACAGCCCCCCTGCCCGGTGCGACCCTGCACTGGTTGGAAACCGCAGACCACAGCTTTACAATTTTGAAGAGAACGCGTCGCACTGAAGAAAGTGTCTACGATGAAGCCGCCCGCATAACGCTCGACTGGATGACTGATCTATGAGCCTGACAATCCAACCCACTGGCGCCGCCTGCGGCGCAACTGTCACCGGCCTCGATCTGGCTGCTCCACTTGACCAGTCGCTGGTTCGGCAATTGCGCGAGGCATGGCTGCAACATCATGTCCTGATCTTTCCGGACCAGCAGCTGACCGATGATGATCTTGAACGCTACACACAGTATTTTGGTGATTTCGGGGAAGATCCTTTTATCGCACCGATTGCGGGGCGAAAGCATGTGATTGCTGTCAGCCGACGTGCTGATGAGAAGGCCCCGATCTTTGCCGAGGTGTGGCACAGTGACTGGAGTTTCCAGCAGACACCGCCAGCAGGCACCTGCCTCTACGGCATCACCATTCCGCCCCATGGCGGGGACACGGGTTTCATCAACCAGCACCTGGCACTGGCCAGGATGCCCGCAGCGCTGCGGCAGAAGATTGAAGGCAGGCAGGCCGTGCATTCCGCAAGGTCAGGCTATTCCCCTGCCGGCCTCTTCGGCAATAAAGAACAGGAAGCCGACCGCAGCATGGACATCATCGTGTCGGAAGACGCCATGGCGACCCAGACTCACCCCCTGGTCCGGCGACATCCGGAAACCGGGGAAGAAGGCCTGTTCGGCTGCATCGGCTACATCATCGGTATCGAGGGCATGCCGGATGATGAAGCCCGGGATCTGTTGATGGAGGTCTACCAGTGGCAGACCCGTCCCGAGTTCCAGTACCAGCACCAGTGGTCCGAACAGATGCTGGTGATGTGGGACAACCGGTCAGTCCTGCACACCGCCACCGGCGGGTACGAGGGCTATGACCGATTGCTGCACCGGACAACCGTCTCCGGCAGGCTTACTTCAGCGAACTGAGGAATTCCAGCGTTCGATCATAGGAACCCGCTTCAACATCCATGATGGCCGCATTGAAATCGGTAACCCCGGCATCCTCAAATCGCTTGATCTCACCGCGCAGCGCGTTTTCATCGCCGACAATGGCAATATCTGCAGGTCCTGAAACGCCTTCCCTGTCGAGCATTGCCCGATAACTCGGCAGCTGGCCATAGATCACCAGGTCCTTTGCGATTTTCTCACGTGCCTCATCGACCTTCGTCGTGAGAACAATCGGTACGCCGCCGACAATGGTGGCATCCGGTCCGATTGAGGGCGCAATATGCGCTGCCATGGTCTTGGGCCCCACCATCCAGGTATTGGTGCCGTCAGCCATTTCCTTTGCCAGCTTCAACATGACCGGACCCAGTGCAGCGACGACAACCGGCAGTCGATCCGCCCCCGGGACATCCAGCGTAATGCCGTGGACCCGATACTGTTCACCATCGAAGTTGACGGTCTCACCCCGCGCCAGGGGCATCAGGACGCTCAGGTATTCGCGCATGTGTTTGGCGGGTTTGTCGTAAGAGAAACCCAGCATGTCCTCAATGACAATCTGGTGAGACAGGCCGATACCCAGGGTGAAACGATTATCGGTTGCAGCCGCTGTCGTCAGGGCCTGCTGGGCAATCGCCGTGGGATGCCTGGGATAGGTCGGTGTCACCGCCGTACCGAACCGGATACGCGGCACTTCCCGGCCAATGAGCGCCAGGGTTGAAATCGCATCCAGGCTGAAGATATTCGCCATCCAGATGGTATCGAGTCCCGCCGCCTCTACTTTTTTTGCCATGCCGATCAGGTCATCCAGCGTCGTGGTGCCTGTCGCGCCCATCATTGTGCCAATTCGCATTGTCATTTCCCGTTCTGTGTTGAATTAGTCGCTGTTTATGCGCGCACTATAGCAGGATCAATCCTCGGTCGAATCACTTTCCCCGGGTTGAGGAGATTATGCGGGTCGAGTGCACGCTTGATTTCCGCCATCACATTGATACCACTACCGTGTTCCAGCACCAGGTAGTCAAGCTTGCCATAGCCGATACCGTGCTCCCCGGTACAGGTGCCACCCATCGCAATGGCACGCCTCACCAGTCGATCATTGACACCTTTCGCGGCCGCCATTTCTTCTGCGTTATCGGTATCAACCAGCAGGAGCAGGTGAAAATTACCGTCTCCGACATGACCCGCAATCGGCGCCATCACGCCACAGCTGTCGACGTCACGACGGGTTTCAAGAATACATTCAGTCAGCCTTGAAATAGGCACGCAGACGTCCGTCGGCCAGCCACTGCAACCGGGACGCAACGCCATGGAAGCATAGTAGGCATCATGCCGGGCCTGCCAGAGCTGGTTCTGTTCTTCCTGCCGGGTTGACCAGAGAAACCTGCCCCCGCCATATTCAGACACGATTTCCGCGACACGTTCGCTCTGTTCAACGACACCGGCCCCGGTGCCATGAAACTCAAAGAACAGGGTGGGCTGCTCCGGGTAGTCGAGTTTCGAGTAGGCATTGACGGCTTTCATCTGCAATTCATCCAAAAGTTCAACCCGGGCCACGGGAATACCCATCTGGATGATCAGGATGACAGCGTCCACCGCACCTTTCAGCGAATCGAAAGCACAGACGCCGGCAGCATGGGCTTCCGGCAGACCATAGCAGCGAAGTCGAACTTCCGTGATGACCCCCAGGGTGCCTTCAGACCCGCAAATCAGGCGGGTCAGGTCGTATCCAGCTGCTGACTTGCGCGCCCTGCCCCCGGTTTGGACCAGCTGCCCATTGGCCATCACCACGGAAAGCCCGAGCAGGTTCTCTTTCATGGTGCCGTAGCGAACTGCATTGGTGCCGGAGGCGCCGGTGGCGACCATGCCGCCGAGGGTCGCATCGGCCCCGGGGTCCACGGGGAAAAACAGACCATGTGACTGCAGCTCCCTGTTGAGCTGCTTGCGGGTAACCCCTGCCTGCACCAGGACATCCATATCCTCGGGATTCACTTCCAGTATCCGGTTCATCTTGGACAGGTCTATGCACACGCCGCCTTCCAGCGCAGCCACATGACCCTCAAGCGACGTACCGGCACCGAAAGGAATCATGGGAGTGCCCGTGGCCACGCAGGCGTTAACGATGTCCTGGACCTCAGCATTGGTCTCAGGAAACACCACCA
>JAQCAK010000246.1 GCA_027621895.1 Pseudomonadota bacterium
CTGCGGCAGCTTTACTGGCGGGATTTCTACTACCAGGTTGCCTGGTATTTTCCCCGTGTTTACAGCGGCGCTTTCCGGCAGGAATACGATCGCGTTCCCTGGCAACAGGATGAAGTCAGGCTGCAGAAGTGGAAAGCAGGAGAAACCGGGTTCCCGATCGTCGATGCCGGCATGAGGGAATTGCTGGAAACGGGCTATATGCACAATCGGGTCCGAATGGTCGTCGCCTCTTTCCTGACCAAGAACCTGCACCTGCACTGGCGGGCGGGAGAAGCCCATTTTGCCGAACATCTCGTGGATCACGATCCTGCGGTAAACAATGGTAACTGGCAGTGGGCTGCCTCTACCGGATGCGATGCGCAGCCCTACTTCAGGGTGTTCAATCCCTGGCGACAGCAGTCAAAGTTTGACAAAGACTGTGTCTATATCCAGCGATGGGTACCGGAACTTCAGAACTACCCGGCCAGGGCGATCCACGGCCTGGAAAAGCAGGGGGACTTTTATCGCCCCCAGGTCGCTGACCTGAGATCATCAGCGGAATACATCAAGAACGCGTTCAAGGAAGCAGGCCAGCTGGCGTCGGCCTGAACTCATTTGCCCTGGTGTGTTCAAACATCAGATGTGTTCCAACATAATGTGTCTGTTTCATGATGGCCATGTCCGTTTGCTCCTGCGAATTCTGATCCTGCTGTTACCCCTGTTTGTGACCACTGCATCAGCTGCGGGCGCCAATCGCCACGGTATTGATTTCTCTGGTCACTGGGAGCTGGATTACCAGATGAGCGATTTTCCCAGTGAAAAAATCCGCTGGGAGTACACCCGAATCCGCGCCCAGGTTGAGAAAATGATCGAGCGCTCGGATCGACCTATCAATCCGGCAGCGCTTAATGTCGAGTCCATCGTGGGTCTTGGAAGACTCACGGAAAAAATTGCACAGGCAACCGTGCTCGATGTTGAGCAGCAAGATGACTACATCGTCGTCAACCGGAATGATGATTTCGCGCTGGTCTGCGACTTTGCGAATGCGGCACCACTGGTCTCTGCCGTGGGAGCAGAAAGCTGTGAATGGGATGAAGACCAGCTCGTGTTTAACCTGACCCTGCCTGATGGCCTCCGGGTGTCGCATCGTCTCAGCCTGGCTGCAGACCGCAGTCGCATGAATGTGGCGACCACCGTGAAAGTCATCGGGCTCCCCTACCCGTTCACGTTGAATCGAGTCTACCAGCCCTTCGAGCCTGGCGAGGGCATGTATCAATGTGAGTTCACCATCGCCACGCAAACGACCTGTACGCTGGGTGGGAGCGAATCACCTTGAAACCCGGTGAGCGTCTGCTGGCGCTGTGTGGTTTGCTGATGCTGCTGGGAAGCTGTGCGACACCGGAGCAGGCGCCGCTGTCCGCGCCGGTCAGTCTCGACGAGGTTCAGCTGAACGTCGCGACTCGGCCACCCGTGCTGCCGCTGGCGGTATCCATTTCGCGGTTCGATGCAGCGCCCGCTGAAACCGGGGGATTGCGCAGTGCCGTTAACCAGGTGCGCTCGGTGGAACGGCGCTTTCTGCCTTACCAGCTGAAGCTTTCGCTGGAGCGCTCGGGCTGGTTCGGTCCGGTCAGGGTACTGCCGGTACTTGACCCTGGCGCGGAACTCACTGTCCGCGGGGTGATACTGTCCTCAGACGGTACCCACCTGGCTCTCGCGATACAGGTAGAAGATGCAACCGGCAGGGTCTGGCTGGAACGTGATTACCTGGATAGCGCATCTGTGGCTGACTATACCCGGGATCCCGTGTTCACGATTGATCCGTTCCAGGGGCTGTACGACCAGATTGCTAACGATATGATCAGGGTGCTGGCGGACATGGGTGAACAGCAGATCCGCCAGATTGCCAGCATTGCCGAAATGCGCTACGCCGCCATGCTGTCACCGGAGTATTTTGGCCGGTTCCTGAACGAGACAGGCGACCGCTACGGCCTTTCCGGACTCCCGGCAGCATCTGATCCGCTCATGGAACGCGTCATGCGGATTCGCGCCAGTGAGCATCTGTTTGCGGACAGCGCCGACGCGCACTATGAAAGCCTTTATCGTCGTCTTGGGCCAACCTATGCCTGGTGGCGGCACTATTCCAATGAACTGATCAGCGGTAACAACCGACTGGAGCAGATGGATGCCACGCGGGGTGCAACCCCGGGCACCTGGTATGCGCTTGAGCGCGTCTATAAAATCTACCAGGAATCCCGAATGAACGAGGACGCGCTCCGGGAACTGACGGATTCCTTTGACCGGGAGACAGCGCCCACGGTCACAGACCTGGCGGGACGGGTGGTTGAACTGACCGGTACCCTGACGGAACAGCACCAGGCATGGCGGCAATTGATGCGGCAGTACTACGAGGAAACCCGCTAGCCATCAAGCCAGATCGGACTATTGACCCGGGTCCTCACTGGACGCGCTCATTCGAACGCCCAGCGGGCCTCGCGGAATGGTTAGGGTCATCTCACTGCCACGCCGTGAAATCGTCACTGCAACAGGCTCGTCACGCTCCCCGGCAGTGGTCGCGGCACGCAGGTCCCGGGAGTTGTACACACGCTGATTGCCATAGCGCACGATGACATCCCCGGGCTGGATACCGCTGTTCTCCGCGGCAGAACCCATGATGACAGAATCCACGGCAACCCGGTTGGGCTGCCCCGTGTGATAGAGGTAGCTCTCGTAGGCGTTCTCGTCGATTTCCTCCCGGATAGTCACTTCCTGATCTCGAAGAGCCTGCATCTGTTGCCGGAATTCCGCGGTGCCGATCGTACCCTCTCGACTGGCTTTATCCCGCAAGTCCAGACGTTCCAGCTCCAGCCTGTTCTGCCGCCTGACAATGTCCTCGGCGGTGTAAGGGTCGATGCCGGCTGCGGTCAGCCCCGCGATCATCATGTCCTGGGGTGGTGATGCATCGCGCCGAAAGCGTGAAACGGCCTGCGGGGCGGCATCGAAAGATGCAGGTTCGCCGGCTTCAATGTCGCCGGATTCATCAGCGATGACGACCCTCGATTCCAGGTCGCTGATCCTTGCCTGCAGCTGCCTCAGATTTGCCTCGAGCGCTGCTATTCGCTGCTCGTCGGCCTCGCGCGCAGGCGCAATGGCCCTCTGTCCCTGCGCACCAGGAGAATCAGTGGCAGGCTGTTGATCCCGGAGGTCTGCCAGCAGCAGGCCCGCCGCGACCCCTATGCTGATCAGCAGAAAAATCCCGGCGTACGCTTTCAGCATGCTGTCAGCTGCCTATCGCAGCTCGGAGAGGTTGACGGAAACCGCCTGTTTCTCCTGGCTCTGCTCGTCAAGGACCTGCAGCTGTATCTCACCACTGTCCCAGTTGATGCTGATCAGGCCATAGTTGCTTTCGTAGTAGGGCCGATACAGGCGGTGGGGCCCAGGTTCGTCGACGGGATTCTTCACCCAGGTGGTTAACGGGATGTTCAATGATGAAGTCGAGAGTTCGTAAAGCGGGTAGTCCAGCACACCATCCCGGCGGTACATGTAGGCTCCATGCCGGTCACCGGACACTATGATGACGCCCCTGGCGCGGGTTTCCCGGAGCAGTTCGTACAGGCGCTCTCTTTCCCGGGGGAACATACGCCATGCCTCCCAGTTATGGCCGTCGGCAATCAGCTGAATGGATGTTGCGATGATCCTCACATCCGCCGGCTGCCGCAGCTGGTCCTCGAGCCATCGCCACTGGGTTTCTCCAAGTACACTCTGGTCGGGGTCCTCAGCTGGCTGGTAGCGGTTATCGTTCCTGTAGTCCGGTCGGCGGGTCAGCGGGGTTCTGAAGTAGCGACTGTCCAGGAGAATCATCTGAACCTGTCGACCGGGTGGGCCGGCAATGCTGGCGTGATAGACGCCGGGACGACTGGACCTGGGATCGGATTCGGGCACTGCCCAGACATATTCGAACAGCTTTTCTGATGCGGTCTTGCCAGGCCAGTCACCGCCGGCGTCGTCCAGGCCGAAATCGTGATCGTCCCAGGTGACAAGTGTGGGTACGGTTGTTCTTAACCGGGTGAAAGCGGGCACGGCTGCCAGATCTGCATAGGCCTGCTTCAGGCTCTTCAGTGCCGGATCGGGGCTCTCATCCTGCGCGTAGACATTGTCACCGATAAACAGGAAAGCGTCGGGCTGCCGGGCGAGAATCTCATTGAAAATGGCATCAGGTCCGCTGGTGTCGAAACAGGAGCCAATCGCGA
>JAQCAK010000247.1 GCA_027621895.1 Pseudomonadota bacterium
AATCTCATCATCATGGCGATAAAGCTCACGGATGTCGCCGTTAAGATTGAACAGGCGCTCTGTTTCTCCATCTTCTGACACCCGATGGACGATTCTGACCGTGTCAAAAATACTGCCGCGGATATAGCTGAAGATACCCTGGTAATTGCGTTCCCGAAGGGCCTCTCCCATGCGGCCCAGCCATGCCACCGCTTCGGCTTCTGAATCGCGATCCTCAGCATAGGCGACATGACCGTCCAGTAACGTCAGATAGCCCAGAAAGATCAGGAACGTCGTTCGGCGAATCATGGTTTGCTAGTTACCTGCGCCTTCCTTGTAATTTACGAGCTGGGTATTCGGAGACATGCGTGCCATCCGGTCATGCTGGTTCAGATAGGCCCTGAGCCGTCGCTGCTTTTCTTCATCCAGCTCGACCAGCTCGTGGGACTGGAGCGTCTGCGTGGGACCGGCCTGCGCGTAACTGGCCTGGTTGGATGCGGGCATCACCTCAAGAGGCTGTCCGGGCCTCTGAGAGCCGGGATCAACTGTCGCGACACCGGATGCCGAGGGTGCCGGCGCCAGGGTCGACTGCTGGACACCGATAAACACGGCGACCACCAGGGAAGCTGCCAGCGCCAGCGAACCGGCCAGGATACGGGTGGGTTTCGAGGCTGGGTTTTTCGCTTTCTCGAAAGTATCTTCCTGCTCAACAGCCGTATTGATGCGGTCAAGAAGCGTCAGATGCTCATCCGCCGTCAGGACAGGCCCGGTTTCCCTGCCTGCCTGCACCGTGGTGCGAATCTGCTGGTAAACCGCCCAGGTGCGGGACAGGGACTGATCGCCCCGGAATTCCCTCACCAGCCGATGGACCTCTATCTCGCTGGCTTCTCCGTCAATCAGCGCAGAAAGTGATTCTTTTCTCGATTCAGTCACACTACTTCCTCTGGTCGTGCAATATTGGGTGAATCACCCAATACCTGCAATGCTTTTCTCTATGGCCTCCCTGGCCCTGAAAATCCTGCTTCGAACGGTACCCACAGGGCAATCCATGACCTCAGCAATCTCTTCGTAGCTCAGTCCCTCGAACTCTCTCAGGGTCACCGCAACTTTCAATTCCTCGGGCAATTCATCGATAGACTGGAAGATCACTTTCTCCAGCTGATCTGTTGCCATGCTGTCTTCCGGCGTATCGTCATCCCTTAAGACAGCAGATTCCGTCTGAAATTCCCCATCGGATACATCAATATCGGTATCCGGCGGTCGTCTGGAGCGCGAAACCAGGTAATTCTTCGCCGTGTTGATCGCAATCCGGTAGAGCCAGGTATAAAACGCGCTCTCTCCACGGAATCTCGGCAATGCCCTGTAAGCCTTGATAAAGGCCTCCTGGGTGACATCCTTGACCTCGTCCGAGTCCCGGATATAGCGGCCGACCAGCCCGACAATCTTGTGCTGGTACTTGAGAACAAGCAGGTCAAATGCCCGCTTGTCACCCCGCTGCACACGCTCGACCAGCTGTTGATCTGTCTGTTCCGTCGTACTCAACAGCTCATTGAGCGGGAAAACCCGCTATCCCCTGATTGATTCACAACCACTCCATCCGGTTCTAAGATCCCAAGGATCCAGATTAGTTCAGCAAACCTCTGGCCCAGCGCCCACATTCTAGCATCCCGGCTACCATCCCTGCGCTCGCATCTATCCATGACACATCCGGGTGACAAGCTGCCATGGCGGGTAGTAACCTGCATCCTCTTTTGCGAGAGGGGCCGTGAACCGTGTCTCGAGTGGAGCATCAGTGCGATGTACTGATTATCGGCAGCGGGTCTGCCGGGATGACGCTTGCCCTGAAACTCGACAAACAGCATCAGATCATGATGCTTTGCAAAGACGAACCCCAGGAAGGCTCAAGCTACTACGCCCAGGGAGGTGTGGCGGCGGTCCTCGATGAATACGATTCAGTTGAGTCCCACATTGAGGACACGCTCATCGCCGGCGCCGGTCTCTGCCACCGTGAAGTGGTCGAGTTCACCGTGTCCCGGAGCGCGGGGATCATCGACTGGCTGGTAGACCTCGGTGTCAAATTTGACACCCGTACCGGTGAACACGGCGTCGAGGAATTTCACCTGACCCGGGAAGGCGGCCACAGTCATCGACGGGTCATCCACGCTGCCGACGCGACCGGCCGGCAGATCGTCGAATGCCTGTCTGATCGACTGGCCCAGCACGACAATGTCAGCGTCATGCCACGCTATGTCGCCGTTGACCTGATCACCCGGGACAAGATCGGCCTCCCGGGCGAGGATTGCATCGGCGCTTACGCACTGAACCTCAGCACCGGCGAGGTCGAACTGTTCCGCGCGGACCATGTTGTCCTCGCCACCGGCGGTGCCTCCAAGGTCTACCTGTATACGAGCAACCCGGATACCGCATCCGGCGATGGTATCGCCATGGCCTGGCGGGCGGGTTGTCGGGTCGGTAACCTGGAGTTCAACCAGTTCCATCCGACCTGTCTGTACCACCCTGATGCACGATCATTCCTGATCTCCGAGGCACTTCGCGGTGAAGGCGCCAGGCTGGTGTTACCTGACGGCCGCCGGTTCATGTTCGATTTTGATGAAAGAGGCGAACTGGCACCCCGGGATATCGTCGCCAGGGCTATCGACCACGAAATGAAGCGGCTGGGCTGTGAATGTGTGTACCTGGACATTACCCACAAGGGACAGGCCTTTATCGAATCGCATTTCCCCAACATACATGCGCGCTGTCTTGCCCTCGGCATCGACATGACGAGGGAGCCGATCCCTATCGTACCTGCAGCCCACTATACCTGCGGTGGTATTGTGACGGATACCAGCGGGCGTACTGACCTGCCCCGCCTGTATGCTGTTGGCGAGGCAAGCTTTACGGGCCTCCACGGTGCCAACCGCATGGCCAGCAATTCGCTGCTGGAGTGCATGGTGTTTGCAGAATCTGCCGCCCAGGACATCAACCGACAGAGAGAAATGAACGCGACACCGGTCAGAATGACAACCCGCATCCCTTCCTGGGATGACAGCCTGGTCACCAATTCGGATGAGGATGTGATCATCTCCCACAACTGGGACGAACTGCGCAGATTCATGTGGGACTACGTGGGTATCGTCCGGACCGACAAAAGACTGCAGCGAGCCAGGCGTCGAGTGCAGCTGCTGCAGCAGGAAGTCACAGAATACTATTCAAACTACCGCATCAGCAGTGACCTGCTGGAACTCCGCAATCTTATCCAGGTCGCCGACCTGATGATCCAGTGTGCCATTCACCGCAAGGAAAGCCGGGGGCTGCATTACACGCTGGACTATCCCCTGCCCTCAGCGAATGCCACGGACACCGTTCTCACACCACCTTCCTACGGGTGAGTTCACCCAGGCGCAGTATCACCGAGGCGTGCCGGAAAGCATCGGGTTGTACCGCATCCCTGGCAATCACCACATAGCGATTTCGCACCCTTGTCCGGGCGTGAGAGCCGGAGGATGTCGTGGCTGAGGGTGTTGCAGAGCGGATGGAAAACGCCAGGCACAGGAACCACTGGCTGACCGAGACCGGCCCGGCCAGCTCGGCCTCAAGCCAGCCTCCCTGACCCATTTGAACCCGCCAGCCATCGGCCTGCCAACGCAGCCCGGTCACTGAATCCGGTGCCGTCAGCCAGGCATCCCGTCTCAACAGGACCACACCGTGGACAGCCAGTGCGAACAGCAGGGTGATCGCCAGCCCGGGAGAAATCCAGTCGGCAATCTGATACTGAAGGACGGCGACCATCCCGGCCAGGTGAAGGGCTGCCACCAGAATCCCATAGCCGGCTGATGGACCAATATCCAGGAACAGCTGCTCGCCTCGCGATATTCCCGTCTTCGAGGCCCGGCCGGTCCCGGTATCAGGCATGCTTCACGGTTGAACCCGGCCCAGGATTTTCCGAACCAGCTGCGCCAGTGCAGGATCTTCAGGTTCACCATTCTGGGAAAACCACATCAAGAGGTCAGGATCATCCTGTTCCAGCAGTAGTATAAAGGCCTGCTGCTCATGATCGGGAAGGTCCGCGAACTCCTCATCAAAAAATGGCAACAGCAGCAGATCCAGTTCCGGCATGCCACGACGGGAACGCCACCTCAGGCGATTGTATTCCAGTTCACTCAGTTTCAAATCCGGCTTCCCGATTGCGTGTAGAATAACCACAATTATGACTCATTCTT
>JAQCAK010000248.1 GCA_027621895.1 Pseudomonadota bacterium
CTGAATGTGACCGGCCATGAGAATCTGGAAGCGGCGACTGCAGCTGATCTTGTGGTGCTCACTGTGCCGTTCAGCCATCAGCTCAGTACCCTGGAAACCGTGAAATCCGGACTGACAGGCAAGATACTGGTTGATGTGACGGTACCCCTGGTGCCACCGAAGGTGGGTACTGTGCAACTGCCTGAGGCAGGATCAGCAGCAGTGCAGGCACAAAACTTTCTGGGTGACGACGTCCAGGTTGTTTCCGCCTTCCAGAATGTGGGCGCCATGCACCTGCAGGAAGATCACAAGATCGAATGCGATGTGCTTGTCACCGGCAACAAGCGTGATGCGAGAGAAGCCGTTATCAAGCTGGTTGAAGCGGTGGGCCTGCGAGGCTGGCATGCTGGCCCGCTGGCAAATGCGGCTGCCGCGGAAGCGCTGACCTCCGTGCTGATCACCATCAACCGACATCATGGCATCGAGGGTAGTGGCATTGTCATTACCGGTGAACCGAAAAGCTGATGCGCCTGACTTTCGCCGGGATCATGCATATCCCGATGGTCGAACCGGGTGATGACCTGACCGGCCTGATACTCAAGGGCATTGCGGATTCCGGTGAGGTTATCGAGGATGACGACGTTCTGGTCGTTGCCCAGAAAATTGTCTCCAAGGCTGAAGGCCGTTACCTGGACCTGCACACAGTGACGCCCAGCGCCGAGGCGCTGGAGCTGGCGGAACGGGTTGATAAAGATCCGCGGAAAGTGCAGGCCATTCTCGATGAATCCAACGAGATTGTCAGGGCGCGACCCGGGGTCCTGATTGTGGAGCACAGGCTTGGTTTCGTGCATGCCAATGCGGGCATTGATCAATCGAATATTCCGCCCGGCGAGGATGATCCCGACGATATGTGCCTGCTGCTGCCGGTGGACCCGGACAGCAGCGCGGCCCGTCTGAGGGACGAGATTCTGGCGCGGACCGGCAGACAGGTGGGCGTGATCATCAACGATTCCCTGGGTCGATCCTGGCGGATCGGCACTCTGGGGCTGGCGATCGGAGTTGCGGGATTCACTGCCCTTGAGGACTATATCGGCGGATCGGACATATTCGGCCGGGAGCTTCAGGTTACCCAGGTCGCCGCTGCGGACGAGATAGCAGCGGGAGCATCGCTGGTCATGGGTCAAACCACCGAAAAAACGCCGGCGGTGCTGGTCCGTGGTTATCAGCCAAGGGAACCCGAGGAGGCCAGCCAGCGCGGGGTCCGGCCGCTGCTGCGACCCAAAGAGATGGACCTGTTCAGGTAAACACAACTTCAGTGAGATGAAAGGCAGGAGACCAGGTCGATGACAGATGCCAGTCAGTCACAGTTCGTTGCCCTGTCCGGTGGTGTGGGTGGTGCCAAGCTGGCACTGGGTTTGGCCGAGGTGCTGGCGCCGGAGCAGCTGACCATTGTTGCCAATACCGGTGACGATTTCGAACACCTGGGTTTCTGCATCAGTCCTGATCTGGATACGGTCCTTTACACCCTGGCCGGCTGGAACAACACGGCCCAGGGATGGGGGCAGGAAGGTGAGTCCTGGCAGTTCCTGGATGCGCTGGGTCGCCTCTCAGGTGAAACCTGGTTCAGCCTGGGTGACCGGGATCTTGCGACTCATGTGGTCAGGACGAATTTGTTGAAGCAGGGGCACTCACTTTCCGAGGTCATTGCTTACCTGGCGGAAAAAATGAACATTCGCCATTCCGTGGTGCCGATGACCGACGACCGGGTGTCGACCCGGGTCAATCTTCAATCCGGCGGGTCCCTGTCTTTCCAGCACTACTTTGTCCGTGACCGGTGCGAACCCGTGGTCTCCGGTTTTGAGTTCGAAGGTATTGACACGGCCCAGCCGTCGGCGGGATTTATCGCTGCCGTGGACAGGGCAGATGCAGTGATTGTGTGTCCCTCCAATCCGTTTGTCTCCGTCGCACCGGTGCTTTCTCTGCCAGGTATTCAAGACCAGCTGGCGGACCGTCCTGTGGTGGTCGTCTCCAATATTGTCGGCGGGCAGGCGCTGAAGGGGCCTGCCGCCAAGATGATGGATGAACTCGGCATGCCCACAACCGCACTCGGTGTTGCCCGGCATTACCGTGAACGCTATGGCGAACTGTTTGATGGATTTGTCCTGGACAGACAGGATGCGGCGATGGAGGCCGAGGTCCAGGCCCTCGGGTACTCTACTATCGTCACCAATACAGTCATGTTAACGTTGCAGGACAAGACCGAACTGGCCAGGCAGGTGCTGGATTTCACGGCCCGCCTCTAGGGTTATCCAGCCGCCTTCAGCCGCGGTTTCGGGTTAACCCCGGTTATGTGAGCCAAAATTAACGGATGTCCGGACTGATGACGACGACAGCTGTCATACCAATCAAGCAACTGGCGAACGCTAAGCAGCGCCTGTCCGGTCTGCTCTGCGCGGAAGAACGCAGAGACCTGTTTACTGCCATGGTCTGCGACGTACTCACAGCGGTAGAGGCCTGTGTGGCAGTCGACAATATTCTGGTCATTACAGATGATCCGGCTGTGGCAGAACTCGCCGGCAGTTTTGGCGCGGGTGTCTGTCCAGAGCCTGCATCGCCTGGACTGATTGAGGCCGTGACCCGGGCTGGCGAACAGCTGGCTGCCCAGGGCGTGGATACCATGATGTTTATCCCGGGCGATGTCCCGCTGGTATCCCCAGAGGAACTGGATGTTGTCCTTGAGGGATTCGGGCAGTCAGGCGGGCCTGAATTCCTGATTGTGCCTGCAACGGATCTGGGCGGTTCTAACTGCGTGCTCTGCTCCCCACCTGATTGCATGTCTTTTGCTTTCGGCGTTGACAGTTTTAGAAAGCATCTGGGCATCGCGAGGGATCGCGGACTGAACCCGGTGGTCGCAAAGCTGCCCTTTATCGGCCTGGACGTGGACACCCCGGATGATTTGAAAGCACTGATTGCGATTGTTGAAGACAGTGGCACAGATGCCAGTCGATACCACACACTGCGTTACCTCGCCCAGTCCGGTATTCTTGCCCGTCTTTACGAGAACAATCTGGAAACTCTTGCCGAAACCGGCAGCAACTGAAGGTCATCATGAACAGCGAAATCGAACAGATTCTTGCGGCTGCCGGCAGCCGCCGTCCCGACAATGACGAAGCCCTGCTGCTGGCAGGAGTCACTGATACCCGCGCACTGATGCAGATTGCGGGGCAGATCAGGGACGCAGGCCACCAGAACACGGTGTCCTATTCACGAAAGGTCTTCATTCCGCTGACTCACCTGTGCAGGGACGTCTGCCATTACTGCACCTTTGCCCAGGTACCCAGGAAGCTGAAGGCGCCCTATCTCACGCCGGACGAAGTGCTGAAGATTGCCCAGGACGGTGCGAAGGCAGGCTGCAAGGAAGCCCTCTTTACCCTGGGTGACAAGCCGGAACTCAGGTACAAGGCTGCCCGGGATGGCCTGAAAGCCCTGGGCCAGGAATCAACGCTTTCCTACCTGCGCGATATGGCAGAACTGGTTCTCGATGAAACCGGGTTGTTCCCCCATTTGAATCCCGGGCTGATGAACCAGGATGAATTCCAGGAGCTTCGCAAGGTATCGATTTCGATGGGGATCATGCTGGAGAGTGCTTCGGACAGACTGACCGAGAAAGGCATGCCGCATTACGGTTCGCCGGACAAGATTCCTGAAAGACGATTCGAGACCCTGCGCCTGGCCGGTGAGGCAGCTGTCCCTTTTACCTCCGGGATCCTGATCGGTATCGGGGAAACCCGACTCGAGCGGGTTGAATCCCTGCTGGCACTGCGGGCCGCGAATGAGCCATACGGGCATATTCAGGAAATCATCATCCAGAATTTCAGGGCCAAACCGGAAACCCTGATGGCGAACGCACCGGAGCCGGATCTGAACGAACTGCTCTGGACCCTGGCGATCGCACGCATTGTGTTTGGCCCGGCCATGAACATCCAGGCACCGCCCAACCTGAGCCCGGGTGTGCTGGAGCAGATCGTGGACGCGGGTATCAATGACTGGGGCGGCGTTTCGCCCGTGACCCCTGATTTTGTGAATCCCGAGGCACCCTGGCCGCATTTGACCAACCTCGCCAATGAGACCGCCAACGCCGGCAAACTGCTGATCGAGCGCCTGGCACTGTATCCTGCCTATGCCAACGAGGCCTCGAAATGGGTTGATCCCCAGATAG
>JAQCAK010000249.1 GCA_027621895.1 Pseudomonadota bacterium
CAGTGATGTGCTGCCGAGCTGGCCAATAAACCAGACTTCCGTCAGGCTGACAGCGGCCTGTACCAGGAAGGCAATACTGTTGGGCGTCGCCATGCGCAGCAGCAATGGAAGCGGTGGATCGTTCAGGAAAGAGTGTGTCTGGTTGTCCATGACGAGGCTGGCGCTTCCCGCTAAATAAAGTGACTTGCAAAATTAAATTGGTTACTTTAATTTTGCAAGTCACTACATGGTATTCATGAACTGTTCGTAAACTATTCATAAGCGAGGCGGAAGCAAAGATGGTGCGTACACTGGTTGACTGGATGTCGGTTAAAGCTGCAGAAGGACCGGATACGTTTGTGGGTGATGCGGATGCTTATGGTGTCATCGGCGTTTATGGCGGTCACTTCCTGGGGCAGGCACTCGCTGCCGGTCTGGCAACCGTGGTTGAGCCAAAGCTGGCACACTCGCTTCACGGATACTTTTTGAGGCCCGGTGACCCTGATGCGCCAATCCGTTACCAGGTGGTCCGGTTGCGCGAGGGGCGGGGTTCAGATGTTCGAGCTGTCACGGCAAGTCAGCATGGTCAGCCGGTGTTCCAGATGTCTGCAAGTTTCAAGCTTTCAGAAGCCGGTGATGAGCACCAGCCGGAAATGCCGGGTGTTGAGCATCCTGATGTGCTTCGTGGCAGGGAACATGCCATGCCGTTCAGCCCACCGCCCGCCAAAGAAAATCGTACTGAAATGATTCTGGCCTCGGAGCACTTCATGCAGCCGGAGTTTGTCCCCGGCAGGGAAGCTGCACTGCGCATGTGGATTCGGAGTCCGGCTGACCGCCCGCTGACCGACCGTGAGTCACAGCTGGTGCTGGCTTACCTGTCAGATGGCACCCTGATGTTTAACTCGGTGATTCCCCACGGTCTGCCTTTTCAATCCCACCGCCTCACCAGCATCGATCACGCGGCCTGGTTTCACCGCGCTTGCAACGTCACGGACTGGATGCTGTTCGACCAGCGCAGCAGCGCCGCTGCAGACGGGCGGGGAATGAACCATGGTTCGCTGTATGACCGTGACGGCAGGCTGGTGATGACCCTTGCCCAGGAATCCATGCTTAGACGCATTCCCCAGACCGGGTGATCCTCAGGACCAGCGATCGAATCTCATGATCTCCTCCACGGGCCTGCGGGTGACCGGGCCGAATTTTCCTTTTGGATATCCCACGGGAATCATGCAGAGTGCTGCGAAGGTTTCCGGCAGTTCCAGCGCCTCCCGGACGAGATCCTGGTCGCGCAGCGCCAGGGTTGTGGGTGCCGCACCCAGCCCTAGTGCCCTGGCAGTCAGCAGCAGATTCTGTATTCCCGGCCAGACCGAGCCGGCGCTGCGGTACACACCCAGGCCTTCTACTTTTTCCTGGTAGTCGAAACAGGCCACGATCAGTGCGGGAATCTCGTGCATATGATCCATCTGCCAGACAACGGTCCTGAGCATCTTCGCCTGGGCTTCACTTTCAGGGTTTTCCAGGGACGGTTTGATATAGGGTTCTGCGAATCTTCGATTCAGGTCAGCCAGCTTCTGCTTCTGTGCCGGATCACGGACGACCACCCACCGGGCCCGCTGCGAGTTTGAACCCGATGGTGCCTGGTTGGCTGCATCGATCAGCCTGATCAGCAGTTCCTCCGGGACCTCCCGTGTTTCCAGGCGTCGCATGGCGCGGCAATTGTAAATAGCGTCGAACAGTGACATTTCATCAGACATGGGTGACTCCGTGGCGGATTGATCTGGCGCCACTATGAAGTAATCACCGGATCATTTCTACTGAAGTGCCACGGGCATGTCCTGTGAAACCGGATTGATTACACTAGGCTTTCCTTTCCATGAATGCAGGTAGCGTGTTGTGTCTCAAACTCCGGAATCGATAAAAGCAGTCAGAACCCTGTGTGGTCTGCTGGAATATCACAACCAGGTTCGCGGTGACCGCGAGGTGTTTTCCTGTGAGGGTCGCAGATCCACCTACAGGGATCTGGACCGGCATGTGAGCCAGGTTGCCAATGGTCTTGCTGCTGCCGGTTGCACAAAAGGCACGCGGGTCGGCTACCTGGGGAAAAACTCGGATCTGTTCTACGAAATCGTCTTTGGCGCAGCCCGACTCGGTGCCGTTTCTGTCGGCATCAACTGGCGACTGGCTCCCCCGGAAGTCGCCTACATCCTGAACGACTGCGATGCACAGCTGCTGTTTGTCAGCCAGGGTTTCTTCGGCCTGGCGGAAGCCGCGGCGAAGCATCTCGACAAGGACATCGAGATCATTGCCATGGAAGCGGGACACGGGAGCTGGCCGGACTTCATCAGCTGGCGCGATGCCCAGGACGACACCCGACCGGCTGTTGAGATCAGCCCTGATGATGTGGCCATTCAAATGTATACCAGCGGTACCACCGGACACCCGAAAGGCGTCCAGTTGACCCACAAGTGCTTCTTTGAACTGCAGCACATGGAACCCAATGACGATATGGCATGGAATCAGTGGACTGAAGATGATGTCAGCCTGGTCGCCATGCCAAGTTTCCACATCGGTGGCGTGGGCTACGGTATTTGGGGGCTTTATGGTGGTGCCAGGCTGGTCATCATGCCGGAGTTCGAGCCCGAGGGTGCGTTGACCATCATCCAGCAGGAAGGCATCACAAAGACCTTTATGGTGCCCGCTGCGATCCGCATGTGTGTTCAGCATCCCAGGGCATCAGAAACCGACTTTTCGAAGCTGGGATACATCATGTACGGCGCTTCACCGATTCCACTGGATCTGCTGCGAGACGCTATCGCCACTTTTCAGAGCGGGTTCGCCCAGCTCTATGGCATGACTGAGACCACCGGTGCGGCCACCTACCTGCCGCCGGCGGATCACGACGTGCAGGGAAACGAGCGCATGCGGTCTGCGGGTAAACCCTATCCCGGCGTAAAGCTGAAGGTGATTGATGACGAGGGACAGGAACTACCCCCTCGAGCAGTGGGCGAGATCTGCATTTATTCACCCGTGAACATGCTGGGTTACTGGAACCTGCCGGAGGCCACCGCGAAAACCCTGGTGGATGGCTATGTACACACCGGTGATGCCGGCTACCTGGATGAAGACGGATATGTGTATGTCCACGACCGGGTCAAGGACATGATCGTCAGTGGTGGAGAAAACGTCTATCCGGCAGAAGTGGAGAGCGCCATGTTCGGGCATCCGGCTGTATCAGATATTGCCGTCATCGGCGTGCCGGACGAGCGCTGGGGTGAAGCCGTGAAGGCCGTTGTTGTGCTCGCGCCGGGTACCACAGCCACGGCCGAAGAACTGATTGGCTATGCCCGGGAACGCATCGCTGGCTTCAAGTGTCCGAAAACCGTCGACTTTATCGATGAGTTGCCAAGGAATCCTTCCGGCAAGGTGCTGAAGCGTGAGCTGCGTGCGCCCTACTGGAAAGGGATGGATCGGCAGGTTAACTAAAATGGTCTTTTACCCTGTTTGCCCGCAGACCCTGGCTACGCTAATGTCGGTGATCTGCTAATCAGGCTGCAACCGACATGAGCGAACAGCAAGCTGCTGCAAACCCGGATCCCTATGCGCATTTTCAGCATCTGCGCGACAAAGCTCCTGTCTCACGGATGGAGGGAGAGGGGCCCTGGCAGGTGGCAAGACATGAGGATGTGCATCGCGTCCTGCGGGACAACGAAACCTTTTCGTCTGATGTGTCCATGCAGCCGCCTGAAGAGCGTCAGCCCAGCATGCTGTTCAGCGACCCGCCTGTTCACAATCGCCTGAGGAAGCTTGTCAGCTACGCCTTCAAACCCTCGCACATTGAAGCCCAGCGTCCACTGGTCGAGGCCCGCTGTGAGGAGCTGATCGGCGAGATGATCGATCAGCAGGAAGTGGAACTCGTCGATGCGCTGGCGTCGCCGCTGCCGGTGAACATTATCGCTCACATGCTGGGGGTGGTGGATGGCGACATGAAGACTTTCAAGGTCTGGTCGGACACGATCTTCAGCAACATTGGTGACATCCTGTTTGGTGTCACCAGCGCAGAGGCCCAGCGTTGTGCCGATGAAATGAATGCGTATTTCCTGGACCGGATCGCTGAATTGCGCCGCCGTCCCGTTGATCATCTGCTGGGTCGGCTGGTGCAGACGGAGACCGAAGACGGCAGGCTTACCGATGAAGAGCTGCTGAGCTTCTGCAGGCTGCT
>JAQCAK010000250.1 GCA_027621895.1 Pseudomonadota bacterium
CCTTCATGCTGCAGCTGTTCATTCCGCTGGGTTTTCTCGGCAGCTCCTACCGGATGATCCGCCAGTCCCTGGTGGACATGGAGTACCTGTTCCAGCTGCTGGACCTCGAGCCCGAAGTCTGCGACCGGCCGGATGCAGCACCCCTGGTCCTGCGCGATGGGGCCGTCACTTTCGATAAGGTCTCCTTTGCCTACCAGCCGGAAAAGTCGGTACTGAAAGACGTCAGTTTCAGCATCGGTCCGGGCCAGACGGTTGCCGTCGTTGGCCCCAGTGGTGCAGGCAAGTCGACGATCTCACGCCTGCTCTATCGTTTCTACGAAACCGACAGGGGCCGGATCCTGGTAGACGACCAGGACGTCACCCGGGTGACCCAGTCGAGCCTGAGACAGGCGATCGGTATTGTTCCCCAGGATACCGTGCTGTTTAACGACACCATCCGCTACAACATCCGCTACGGCAAGCCGGACGCCAGCGACTCGGAAGTTGAAGAAGCCGCGCGGCTGGCGAGCATCCACGATTTCATTGTTTCGCTCCCCCAGGGTTATGAGACCCGGGTCGGGGAACGGGGCCTGAAGCTGTCGGGCGGGGAGAAACAGCGGGTTGCCATCGCCCGGACCGTACTGAAAGACCCGGCCATACTGGTTCTGGACGAGGCCACCTCTGCACTGGATATCCGCACCGAAAGAGAGATCCAGTCCGCACTGGTCGAGGTCGCGAAAAACCGGACCACCCTCGTGATCGCACACCGGCTTTCCACCATCGTCAATGCCGATGAAATCCTGGTGCTGGTTGATGGTGAAATTGCCGAGCGAGGCAGTCACGTTGCGCTGGTCACCGCCAATGGCATCTACGCCGAGATGTGGCGTCGCCAGAAGGAAGCCGCCGATGAAATCGAGAAGATCCAGGAAATCTTCAGCGGCGACGAACTGAAAGCCCTGCAGGTCGAAACTGACAAGATGTCCCGATAGCGGCGGGCAATGGCATGTGCCGGACGCGACTGGCACAATGGCTCCCTTTTGGGACATCCGAGGGCACAAATCATGACCGATCAACTGCAACTGCAATCGCTGGTCACCGCAGACGGCAAACTTGAACTCAGGCTGGCGAAGATCGAGGTACCGAAACCGGCGGACGATGAAGTTCTGGTCAGGATAGAGGCCAGCCCGATCAATCCGTCTGACCTGGGCCTGCTGTTTGGCCTGGCTGACATGAGCACAGCCAGGCAATCAGGCACAGCGGATGACCCCGTGATCACCGCGGATATTCCCGAGAAAATGCTCAAGGCACTTGCTGCCCGGGTTGGCCAGCCCATGCCCGTCGGCAATGAGGGTGGCGGCGTTGTTGTCGAGGCCGGTGCGAGCGATGAAGCCCAGGCACTGCTGGGCAAAACCGTGGGCGTACTTGGTGGCGCCATGTATACGCAGTACCGGGTGATCAAGGCGAAACAGTGCCTGGCGATGCACGAGGGTGTCACGCCGGCAGAGAGCGCTTCCTGTTTCGTGAATCCCCTGACCGCACTGGCCATGGTGGAAACCATGAAAATGGAAGGCTTCACCGCCCTGTGCCACACCGCGGCTGCCTCCAACCTGGGCCAGATGTTGCAGAAAATCTGCCTCAAGGACGGCGTTGAACTGGTGAATATCGTTCGCAAGCAGGAACAGGTTGACCTGCTGAAAGGTATCGGCGCCCGTTACGTCTGCAATTCCAGCGAGGCGTCCTTTATGGATGATCTGGCCAATGCAATCGCGGAAACCAGCGCCTATATTGCGTTTGATGCCACCGGCGGCGGCAATCTCGCCAGCCAGTTGCTGACCTCCATGGAAGCAGCGGCGATGCGCAATGCCAGCGACTACAATCGTTACGGTTCCGATCAGTTCAAGCAGGTCTACATCTACGGCGGTCTTGATCGTTCACCCACCACCCTGACTCGTAACTTCGGTTTCAGCTGGAGTCTCGGCGGGTTCCTGCTGACACCCTTCCTGCAGAAGGTAGGGCCCGTCGAAACCGAAAAGCTCCGCCAGCGGGTCGCCGATGAGATCAGGACAACCTTCGCCAGCCACTACACCCGAGAAGTCTCACTGGCAGAGGCGCTGAGCCTGGAGGCCATCAGCGTGTACGGCAAACAGGCCACCGGCGAGAAGTACCTCATCAATCCGAGCAAATGATTTTTGTCTTCGAGGTTCAGGTTCAACCCGGGCATACGGCTGAAGCCTATGCCGATGCCTGGGTACGGGCGAGCCGGCTGATCCAGCAGGCACCGGGCGCCCGGGGCACCCGGTTACACCGGTGCATTGGCGATGACAGCAAACTGCTGGCAATCGCCAGCTGGAACAGTAAAGCCGAACGTGACGCCATGGAGGCGCAGCCCGAAGAAACCGTCAGCCGCATAATCCAGGAACAGGCAGCTTTCGTCGAGATTCGGGTGGTCGGCGAATTCGAGGATCCTGAGTGGGAGGTGATACCGGGGGATGTTGAGGCATCCTGAGCCCCTCAGCGTCCCTTCCAGACCGGTGCTCTCTTCTCGATAAAGGCTCTCGGGCCTTCCTGGTAATCCTCGGTTTTCGCGAGGCCGGCGAATTCCCTGCCGCTGGCTTTCCAGAGCGCTTCATCGTCATCCATGAATGACCGGGACGCCACCCTGCGGCTCGCCTGAACGGCCAGTGGTGCGTTGGCTGTAATCTTTGCGGCCATGGCCCTGGCTTCATCCATGACACTGTCTGTGGGTACCACTCGATTGACCATCCCGAGCTCATAGGCACGCTGGGAAGACAAGGGCTCGCCCGTCATGATCACTTCCATGGCGGTCGCCATACCCAGGGCCCTCGGCAGTCGAAACAGGCCACCGGCACCGGCGACCAGTGAACGCTTGACTTCCGCCAGGCCGAAAACGGTTTCTTCAGATGCCACGATCAGGTCAACGGCCAGCGAAATTTCACAGCCACCGGCGGTCGCCATACCCTTGATGGCAGCAATCAGCGGCTTGTTGCGCTCACGTTTGACGATGCCGGCAAATCCGCCGCGCTCTGTACCCAGCGCACCGCCGTTACCGGCAGCGATCTCCTTCAGGTCGGCACCGGCACAGAACACCGGACCCTCGTGGGTCAGGATGCCGCACCAGAGATCCGGGTCATTCTCGAACTCGTCAAGGCAGGCTTCCATAGTCTGGGCCATTTCGCCGTTGATCGCATTGCGGGCCTCGGGGCGGTTCAGCGTAATGATGGCGAGGTTTCCCTCTTTCCTGAGTTCAACAGGCATTGGTCATCTCCTTAACTTGGATTGAATTGACTAAAACAAAACTGATCGACTACTGGTCAGATTCCCACCAGGGATAGAAAGGTGGCATCTGTGAGGCTTTCGACGTGAACACCGGGTCCCGCTTCTCCAGGAAAGACTGCACCCCTTCCCTGCCGTCGCCAATGCTCGAGTAGAACATCGCCAGCGAATCAATTTCGTGGGCACCACGGGGTGATGGCAGTGCGGAATTGCGATACATCATTTGCCGTGCGAGGGCGATGGCCACCGGTGATCGATGGGTCACAATCTTCAGTGCCAGTTCCCTGGCCGCGGGCAGCAGTTCATCCGGCGCATGGACGGAGCGTACCAGGCCGCCGGCGAGCGCCTGCTCGCCATCAAGAATGTCTGCGGTGTAGACCCACTCCAGCGCCTGCTGCATGCCGACGATCCGCGGCAGAAACCAGGTAGAGCAGGCTTCGGGGGTAACGCCAATCTTGCCAAAGACGAAACCGATACGGGCCTTCTCCGAGGCAAGTCGAATATCCATACCCAGCGTCATGGTTGCGCCTATACCCACCGCGGCACCATTGATTGCACCGATGACCGGTTTATTGCATTCATAGATCGCCAGGGTCACGCGCCCGCCGGTGTCCCGAACCCCATTGAGAATCTCATCGCTGCGATAGTCATTCTGGACATCCTGCAAGGAGGGCGTCATGGACTCATCCAGGCCGAACACATTACCGCCGACCGAGAGATCCATGCCTGCACAGAAGGCTTTACCCGCACCTGTGACGATAATGCAGCCAATGTCATCATCACGGCTGGCTGCGTTAAAGAAATCAACGAGTTCATTGGCCATCTGGACCGTAAAGGCATTCATGGCATCTGGACGATCAAGCGTCAGGGTCAATACCCGGTCTTCCAGTTGCGTGGACAGCGTTTCGTACTGCTTCATTG
>JAQCAK010000251.1 GCA_027621895.1 Pseudomonadota bacterium
GATGGCGTTGGCTTCCTCTTCCGTGTACTGGGCCATTGCATCGGGCTCGGGCATGGCGGTTGCGGGTTCGATCTTCAGGTCGCCGAAACCGGAGCCGATGCCCAGCTTGTGGTTTCTGCGGTGTTGTCGATAGTGCTGTTTGAAAGCCTCGACAAATTCGGAATCGAGCGGTGCGTTCTTTGCAGGCACACTGAAATTGGGACTGCGCTGGAACACGATCAGTTCATCCGCTTGCTCTGCGATGACCGGGATCGCCTGGATGCCGGATGAACCGGTGCCGATGATGCCAACCCGCTGGCCCTTGAAACTCACCGGCTCATGGGGCCACTGGCTGGCCTGGTACCTGTTGCCCTGGAATCGGTCCAGCCCCTCGATGTCCGGCAGCTGGGGCACCGACAGGCAGCCGGTAGCCATAATGCAGAACCTGGCCTCAAGGCTGTCTCCCTGGTCCGTTTCCACGGTCCAGGTCCTGCGGTCGTCATTGAACACCGCGCGGGTCACGCGGGTGTTGAACTGGATATCCCGACGCAGGTCGAAGCGTTCGCTGACGTGGCGTGCATAGTCAAGAATTTCCGCCTGGGGGGCGTAGCGTTCAGACCATTCCCACTCCTGTTCCAGCTCCGGCGAAAAAGAAAAGGAATAGGCCAGGCTCTCGGCATCGCAGCGCGCACCCGGGTAGCGATTCCAGTACCAGGTGCCACCGACATCGTCACCGGCTTCGAATACCTGGGCTGACAGGCCCAGTTCCCGCAGGCGGTGCAGCATATACATGCCGGCGAAACCTGCGCCGACGATGACGATGTCTTTATCCAGCTTGTCTGACATTGTTTTCTCCCTCTGTGCCGGACAGTGTCACGACTGATAATGCCCGGGTCAACGGTTATTCAGTCGGGAAATACCCCGCATAACTGTTGCCTGTCCTCGACTGCTTCAAGCCGGTATAGTTACTGCCTTCCAGCAGTTTCAGGATGCGCGATTTGTTGATTTTACAGAGCCTGGTGGGCATGGCCGCCATTCTCCTGGCCGGGTACCTGATGTCTGCCGACAGGCACGCCATTAACTGGCGTGCCGTTGGCGGGGCCTTTCTGATCCAGTTTTCAGTCGCCGGTCTGGTGCTTTATTTTCCGCCCGGTATCAAGGCACTGGAAGCCGTCGCCGAGGTGGTCATCAGCGTGCTGGGTTACGCCCAGGCTGGCATGAGCTTCATGTTCGGGGACTTTGCCTCGAACAGCTATGGCTTCGTGTTTGCGCTGCAGGTGCTGCCTATCATCGTGTTCTTTGCCTCCCTGGTCGCAGTGCTTTACCACCTTGGCATCATGGAACGCCTGGTGAGCCTGATCGGCGGATTCATTCAGCTGGCGCTCAAAACCTCCAAGGCCGAGTCCATGGCTGCCGCAACCAATATTTTTATCGGCCAGTCAGAATCGCCCATCGCGATCAAACCCTATCTGTCCCATATGTCCCGATCGGAAATGTTTGCGGTGATGGTCGGTGGCATGGCCACGGTCGCCGGATCGGTGCTGGGTGGCTATGCCGCGGCCGGCGTGGAAATGCGCTACCTGCTGGCCGCCAGCTTTATGGCCGCACCGGCAGGATTGATGATGGCAAAGCTGCTCGTACCGGAAACCGCGCACCAGAATTCAGACCAGGCCCACGTTCACGAGGACCTGAAAGCCCACAGGGCAGTCAACGTGATTGATGCTGCAGCCAATGGTGCCTTGCAGGGCATGCAGCTGGCCTTCGCCATTGGTGCACTGCTGCTGGCATTTATCGCGCTGATCGCCATGATCAACGGCATGATCGGCTGGGCCGGTGGCCTGGCAGGCATCGAGGGGCTGACGGTGCAGCAGATCCTGGGTTATCTCTTCCAGCCTGTCGCCTGGCTGATTGGTGTTCCCTGGGATGAGACCCGGGCTGTGGGCAGCCTTTTGGGGCAGAAGCTGATTCTGAACGAGTTCATCGCTTTCCTGGATTTTGTCACCAATCACCAGGGGCAGCTGTCAGCCCGCAGTGAAGCCATTGTGACTTTTGCGCTCTGCGGCTTTGCCTGCCTGTCATCCATTGCGATTGTGGTGGGTGGCATTGGGGTGCTGGTGCCGGAAAGACGCGAGGAAATGGCCCAGCTTGGATTGCTGGCAGTATTCGCTGCCACCCTTGCCAACCTGATGAGTGCCGCCATTGCGGGTCTCATGCTGGCAATTGCGTGAGGACAGGATGGCCGGGATGAAACGTAATTCAGGAATGCGATACGCGGAAGCCCGTTTTGCTGATCTCAGGATCAATAAAACCGCGGTGGAACAGCGCGCCGCCACACTGACCAAACGGCGGAGCATCAAGAAGGATAACCAGGCTGGCTGGCTGCTGCGTTCAATCAGCTGCATGGACCTGACCACCCTGTCCGGAGATGATACGCCGGCAAAGGTCCGACGACTGTGTGCCAAGGCGCGGCAGCCGCTGACCGCAGAACTGGTTGCCGCGCTGGGGATCGAGGCACTGCAGCTGAAAGTCGGCGCCGTGTGTGTTTATCACAATATGATATCGACCGCCGTCGAGGCCCTGTATGGGTCGGGTATACCGGTCGCCGCAGTGTCCACGGGTTTCCCCGCAGGACAGATTCCCCTGAACATCAAGCTGCAGGAAATCAGGGCCTCGGTGAAAGCCGGTGCCAGCGAAATCGATATTGTCATCAGCCGGGAAAAGGTGCTGACGGGCAACTGGCGCGGACTGTACGATGAAGTGGTACGTTATCGTGAAGCCTGTGGCGACGCGCACCTGAAGACGATTCTTGCCACCCATGAACTGGGGACCCTGACCAATGTCGCCAGGGCCAGCTGGGTCTGCATGATGGCAGGCGCGGACTTTATCAAAACCAGTACGGGCAAGGAGCCGGTAAACGCCACGCTGCCCGTTTCCCTGGTGATGATGCGTGCCATCCGGGATTACGAGGACGAGACTGGCTTCCGCATCGGCTACAAGCCTGCCGGCGGCATCAAGACAGCAAAAGAATCACTCGAGTACCTGGCCATGATCAAGGAAGAACTGGGCGACGCCTGGTTGTCTGCCGGGCTGTTCCGCTTCGGGGCCAGTTCGCTGCTGGGCGACATTGAGCGCCAGCTGGAACACCATGTGACGGGTCGCTACTCCGCGTCCTACCGACATCCGATGGGATAGGAGCGAATAGATGTCAGTGAGCAAGGCATACAGTGAAATGAAATTTGGCCTCGCACCGGAAGACGACAGTGCCGCGAGAGCCTGGCTGGAAAAGCACGGGAATCGCTTCGGGCACTTCATCGATGACCGTTGGGTAAGAGGGCGCACAACCTTTACCACTCGCTGTCCGGCTTCCGGGGACGAACTCGCCGTGCTTTCAAAGGGCACACGGGCAATTGTGGACCAGGCAGTTGCAGCTGCGGCCCGTGCCCATGCCAGGTGGGAGGCCGTCGGTTGCCATGGGCGCGCGAAATACCTGTACGCCATCGCCCGCGGCGTTCAGAAACACGCGCGTCTGCTGGCAACGCTGGAGTCCCTGGACAACGGCAAGCCGATTCGCGAATCGCGGGATATTGATATTCCGCTGGTGGCCCGTCACTTTTACTACCATGCCGGTGCCGCGGCACTGCGTGACCGGGAGTACCCGAATCATCATTCCCACGGTGTCGTCGGCCAGGTCATTCCATGGAATTTCCCGCTGTTGATGCTGGCCTGGAAGGTCGCGCCGGCGCTGGCGATGGGTAACACGGTGGTGCTGAAGCCCGCTGAAGATACGTCGCTGACGGCGCTGCTGTTCGCGGAAATCTGCCAGGAAGCGGGTCTGCCCGCTGGCGTGTTGAATATCGTTACCGGGGAAGGTGATACCGGTGAGTTGATCGTCGGTCATCCGGATGTTCGCAAGGTGGCGTTTACCGGCTCCACGGCCGTGGGGCGTCAGATCAGGCGCCAGATCGCCGGCAGCGGCAAGAAACTGACGCTGGAGCTGGGTGGCAAGTCACCCTATATCGTTTTTGAAGATGCCGATATCGACAGCGCTGTCGAGGGGCTGGTCGATGCCATCTGGTTCAATCAGGGGCAGGTCTGCTGCGCCGGATCGCGCCTGTTGGTGCAAGAAGGGATCGCGGATCGGTTCTATGCCAAGCTGAAAGCGCGGATGGACGGGCTGCGCATCGGTGATCCTTTTGACAAATGCATCGACATCG
>JAQCAK010000252.1 GCA_027621895.1 Pseudomonadota bacterium
GGTGGCGGTGGAGAGGGACATCTGGCTGCACGTCGATGCCTGTGTGGGCGGTTATATTGCGCCTTTCGTCAGAATGAATGGCGGTGACATTCCGCCTTTCGATTTCGAGGTCGACGGCGTGATGTCCATGTCCGCGGACCTGCACAAGTATGGCTACTGTGCCAAAGGGGCATCCACCGTCCTGTTCCGCTCCGGGGAGTTAAAGCAGCACATGATCTTCGACTGTGACAACTGGCCCGGTGGCAGGATGGTCACACCGACCCTCGCGGGTACCCGACCTGGTGGTGCGATTTCCGCCGCCTGGGCCGTGATGAACTACCTGGGCGTCGAGGGCTATCGCGAAAAGCAGAGGCAGGTCACCGATACGCGAGAGAAGATCGAGGCCGGTGTCAGGCAGCTGGGATTCCAGGTCCTCGGCAACCCCCAACTGGGCATTGTTGCCTTCAGCCATCCTGATGTTGATGTATTCGCCGTCTACAAACAGATGTACCACAAGGGCTGGTTTACCAGCCTGACCACCGAGCCGAAAGCTCTGCACCTGATGCTGTCGCCTTTCCATGCGGAAGTCAGTGATATCTACCTCAGTGACCTGAAAACTTCACTGGATGCGGTCAAGGCAGGGGCCAGCGAGGCCGTCGAGGAAGCCAGATACAGCTAGGCACCCGGGAAAAAACAGCTCGATACTGAATAACAACCAGCACAAAAACAAGAACCCTGGAGGGACAATGACATACGCCTGGAGCTACGGCGACATACTTGCGGCCGTTGAAGAAATCACGCCCGCTGACAAACCGGCCCTGATTCACGGCGACCGCGTCATCAGCTGGGCAGACATGAAGCGGCGTTCCAATAACCTGGCCCGCAACCTGCTGGCAGCGGGAGTGAAGCCTGGCGACAAGATCGCCTTTTACATGCGCAACTGCCCGGAATACCCCGAGGGTATCAATGCCGCGTTCAAGGCAAGCCTTGTGCACGTCAATGTGAACTATCGCTATATCGACCATGAACTGGTCTACCTGCTGGATAATTCCGACGCCGCCGTTGTGATCTACCAGTCCGAATTCCAGGGTCACGTGGATACCATCCGCGATCAACTGCCGGGTGTGAAAGTCTGGCTCGACGTGGACAAAGGCAAACCGTCCGGCTACGAGACCATGGCTGAATCCGGCGATGGTTCCCCCTGCGGCGTGACCAACAGTCCCGATGACCTGCTGTTCCTTTATACCGGCGGAACAACCGGCATGCCGAAGGGTGTGATGTGGCGCCATGATGACCTGTTCAAGGTTCAGGGTGCCGGTGGCAATCCCCGGTTGAATATCCCGCCCTGTGCTGACATGAACGAACTGCTGCAGCGATTACAGGTCAACCCGAGGCCCGTCAATCTGCCGCTGCCACCGATCATGCACGGTACCGGCCTGCTGTCAGCCATTGGCGCCATGGCCAATGGCGGAACCTGCGTGACCCTGCCCTCCCGGAGCTTTGAACCCGAACTGGCCGTGCAGATGATCGAGCAGCACCGTGTGACTGCCTGCACGATCGTTGGCGATGCCTTTGCCCGACCCATGGTCGAAACCCTGGATGCGAATCCCGGCAAGTATGATATTTCTTCGCTGGCTATCGTTTCATCGTCAGGGGTGATGTGGACCCGCGAGGTGAAACAGGGTTTGCTCAAACACAATGAGAACCTGCTGCTGGTCGATGCTTTTTCATCATCCGAGGCCATCGGTCTCGGATCCTCGGTCATGACGAAGGACCAGGAAATCGAAGTGGCCAGCTTTACCCTGGGACCGAACTGCCGGGTCTTCACGGAAGATCATCGCGAGGTCATGCCGGGATCGGATGAGTCCGGCATGGTGGCTGTGCGCGGCTTTCTGCCCGTGGGCTACTACAAGGACCAGGAAAAAACGGACAAAACCTTCAAGGTCATCAACGGTGAGCGCTATTCGATTCCGGGCGACTGGGTTCGAGTGGCGGCAGATGGCTCACTGATACTGCTGGGACGTGGCAGTAACTGCATTAACACCGCGGGTGAAAAGGTCTACCCCGAGGAAGTGGAGGAAGCACTGAAGTTTCATGATGATGTCGCCGATGCGCTGGTTGTCGGCGTCCATGACGACAAGTGGGGTCAATCCATCACAGCAGTCGTCCAGATGCACCCGGGGCGGGCGTTCGACGAACTGGCCCTGCGGGAATTCAGTCGCGAGCACCTGGCTGCGTACAAGATCCCCAAGCGAATTCTGCAGAAAGACGACCTGGAACGGGCACCCAACGGCAAGGCTGACTACAAGGCCATCAAGGCATTTGCCGAAAACGCGCTCGGCATGGCTGACGCATGATCAGGGTCTGGGGACGACGCAACTCACTGAATGTCCAGAAGGTGATGTGGACGCTGGGTGAACTGGATCTCGACTATGAGCGTCATGACATGGGGGGATCGTTCGGCTTTACGGACGCTTACCGGCAGATCAACCCAAACAGTGTGGTGCCTGCCATCCAGGACGGGGACCTGACCCTCTACGAGTCCAACAGCTGCGTTCGTTACCTGAGCCACCAGTATGGACAGGGCACCCTGCTGCCTGACGATGTCGCTGACGCGGCCAGGGCAGACCAGTGGATGGACTGGCAGTGCAGCACCCTGTCAGGTGCCTTCTTTCCGATATTCATCAACCTGATTCGACTGCCTGCCGGGCAGCAGGACCAGGGCGCCGCTGATCGCGGTATCAGGCAGACTGCCGCGCTGCTCCAGCGACTGGAGCTGCACCTTGAGGGCCGGGACTACCTGCTGGGCAACAACCTGACCATGGGCGATATTCCCCTCGCCTGTCACCTGTACCGCTGGTTCGAAATGGATATTCCCAGGCCCGAAATGCCCAACCTGCAGCGATACTATGAAAACCTGTGCAGTCGGCCTGCCTACCGCTATCACGTCATGATTCCCTTCGGCAGCAATGTAGACGAATGGAACCAGGAAGAGGAACGCAACCGGGGTATTCAATAGCGCCGGGGCTGGCGCTGGTCGCGTTTCGACCAGAGGTAAAAGACGAGCCCCATCAGGGAACCGATCAGGACGACGGCCCATTCCTGGGGCCAGAGCAGTCCCGACGGGCTGAATGGCAGGTACAGCAGTGCCAGCGCGATGGACATCAGCAGCGCCAGTGTACCCACCAGCCTGCCAGCGGGTACCCGAAAAGGCCGATCCATATCCGGTTCTGTCGTTCGCAGCCGGAGAAACGCGACCGCCACCATCAGGTAGGCAATCACCACCATGAAGCTGCCCGCATCAACGAGCCAGACCAGAATGGTTCTGCCAAAGAAGGGCGAGATGCAGGACAGCACACCAATAAACAGGATTGCGACGTAAGGCGTCTGGTACCGGGGATGCAGTCTGGCGAAGGCGCCGGGGATCATGCCCGATTCGGCCAGCGCATAAAGCACCCGGCTGCCACCAATGATAAAGGCGTTCCAGCTGGTAAGAATGCCGCCGACGCCGGCCAGAATCATCAGCGCCCCGGCCATGGGACTGTCCCAGGCAGCAGTCATGGCATCCGCGGTCGCCATGTTTGATTCACCGAGCAGGTTCGCCGGCAGTGTTGCACCGACTGCCAGCGTAATGGCGATGTACCAGCCAACAGCCATGGCCACAGAGACGACCAGCAGGATACCGATCTGGCGCCGCGGCAGGTTGATCTCTTCTGCAGACTGGGGAATCACGTCGAAACCGACCATCAGCGCCGGCACCATCACCAGTACGCCCAGCATTCCCACGACGCCTTGATCCATCAGTGGTACCGGGTCGGGGTTGACTGGCGCCATCAGTGCGCCGGTGAAAAACAGAACCCCCACGACAAAAAAAAGCGTTGTAATCAGGACCTGGATAAACGCGGCAAAGCGAATGCCCACATAGTTGATGGCGGTCATGATGACGGCACCCGCCACCCCGATCGCAACCATACTTGCG
Source organism: Pseudomonadota bacterium (assembly GCA_027621895.1). GTDB lineage: Bacteria > Pseudomonadota > Gammaproteobacteria > Pseudomonadales > Azotimanducaceae > UBA9659. The sequence goes on from JAQCAK010000252.1 coordinate 3,959, forward strand.
TGCACATCCGAGCCCTCGACACTGTAGAGGTAACCTCGCCTGAGGTCAGGGAACAGGTATTCCAGCGCTGTCGGCAGTGCCGCGGACTCAAACACACAGACATTGACATAGGCCATCACGATGGCCCAGCTGGTGATGAAAGAGGCGCCGTATCCCAGGGCCCTCTGGGTGTAGACATGCTCTCC
>JAQCAK010000253.1 GCA_027621895.1 Pseudomonadota bacterium
GTTTATTGACGGCAAAATTGTCCACACCCGGCTCGATGGTGAGACCTACAAGGACGCATTGACGCAACGCTTCCGAATTCGTCGGTTCACAACCGGCTCCGTTTTCTTTCTGGAATACAACCACCGTGACAACAGACCGACCCGTAACCTGAATCTGCGACGGGCGATCCAGCATGCCTTTGACTCCGACGAAATGGTCAACCGCGTCCTGGCCACACCGGGCAACCTGCCGGGCGAGAGTCTGTTTCCCGTCTGGCTTCAGGGTGTCGAGGACAAGTTCCGCCGGGAGTATCCAGCACCCCGGGTCACCTACGATATTGCCCTGGCGAAAAAGTACCTGGAGCAGGCCCGTCAGGAACTGGGAGGCAAGATACCGCCACTGGTTCTGCTGGCCAGCGACAGTCCCACGGCAACCAAGCAGGCGGAGTATATGCAGGGCGTGCTGGGCAACAAGCTGGGCATTGACCTGAAAATCGACATCCAGACATTCAAACAGCGTCTGGCGAAAATGACAGCTGGCGAGTTTGATATCGTCGCAGCCGGCTGGGGCCCCGATTTCGATGACATCATGACCTTCGGTGACCTGTTCGCATCCTGGAACCTGAACAACCGCGGCCGCTACAGTAACCCGGAATATGATCGCCTGATCCGGGTTGCCATGAACAGCACGAACCCCAAAGTTCGAATGGATGCGATGGGCGAGATCCAGCAGATCATCCATGACGATGCCGTCATACTGCCCCAGTACGAACAGGGAGTGATCTACCTGCTCCATCCCCGGCTTAAAGGTGTTGTACGACGAGTCGTTGGTCCGGACCCGGACTTCACCTACGCCAGGGTCGTTCCCTGAGTTATGTTTATCTACACCATCAAGCGACTGATCGCCGGTGTCATTACCGTCTGGTTCATCGCCACCGCCACCTTCTTCGCCATGCACAATGTGCCTGGCGACCCCCTGATGAACGACAAGGCCGTCACCGCTGAGATCCGCATCAACCTGGAAAAAAAGTACGGCCTCGACAAACCGCTGGGTGAGCAGTACGTCATCTTCCTCGGCAATATGCTCAGGGGGGATTTTGGTATTTCATTCACCCAGCAGAACCGACGCGTTAACGACATCATCCGCGATCACTTTCCAGTTTCGGCAACCCTCGGGGTGCTGGCGATTCTGATCGCGGCAGTCGGTGGAGTACTGTGGGGAGCGCTGACCGCACTCTACAGGAATCGCACCCCGGACGTCGTCATCATGTTCCTGGTCATCCTCGGCATATCAGTACCATCGTTCGTGTTTGCCGCGCTGGGCCAGCTGCTGCTCGTTAACATCAACAAGCTGGTGGGCTATTCACTGATACCGGTCGCCGGCTGGGGAACGATCTGGCATATGTTGATGCCCGCCCTGGTACTGGGCCTTGGCACCATGGCCCTGCTGACCCGACTGATGCGCTCCAGCATGCTCGAGGTCGTTAACGAGGACTACATCAAGACCGCCAGGGCCAAGGGGCTGTCGCCAACCCGCATCTTTTTCAGGCACCAGTTACGCAATGCTATCCTGCCTGTAGTCACCGTACTGGGACCCCAGATCGCCGTGATTACAACCGGCGGGTTCGTTGTCGAACTGGTGTTCGCTATTCCCGGCCTGGGTCGATACTTCGTGCAGGCAGTACAGCAGCTGGACTACACCGTCATCATGGGCACCACCGTATTCTACGGCGCGTTTCTCGTTTTCATGGTAATCGTGGTGGACATCCTTTACGGCTTCATTGATCCCAGGGTACGACTGTCATGAGTGTTATTGCGCCCGGTGCAGGAGATTTCGACAGGGCTGTTCGGGATGAACACCTGGAACAGATACAGCGACCTTCACTTTCCTACTGGCAGGATGCCTGGGTCCGGCTGAAGAAAAATCGCCGCGCACTGATTTCGCTCAACATCATCATTCTGCTGGCATTTTTTACACTGGCCGGGCCCCTGTTATGGCGAGTTGATCCTGCACTGCAGGACCTGAACCAGGTATCCCAGGCACCTTCCTGGCCAAAAACCGCCTTACTGGTAGAGGCACATGCCTACTGGGAAGGCATTGTCGTCGATAACTACGAACCACCATCCCGCTATTTTGAATCCGTCGAGGCACCGGCCAATTTCCGGATGGTGGAAACCCCGACCACCCAGCGGGTCAGGCTGGCCTGGGATCCGGTTGAAGGTGCAGATGGCTACAACATTTACCGCAACAACCGGCAACCCGCGAACTTCAATGACCTGGGCCTGCCCCTGGGCTCAACCTACGGCGATGTCATCAGCTATGAAGACCGCCTGAGTCTTGAGGCCAGGGACTACTGGTACTCTGTGGTACCCACTGACGGTTTCGATGAATACGAGACCTTCAGCCAGCTGCAGTTGAAACCGACCCTGGCCCTGACTCCTGACGAGGCCCTGGAGAGACGACTGATCACCAAGGTGAACGAGGCCACTGTTGGTGAAGAAATCACGCTTCAGTTCCATCCCCTGGGAACCGATTACCTTGGCCGCGATATGCTGGCGCGCCTGATGGAGGGTGCCCGGGTCTCGCTGTTCATCGGCATTGTTGCACCATTTCTTTATGTACTGGTGGGCATCACCTATGGCGGGTTCGCCGGGTACTTCGGTGGCAAACTGGACGGCGTACTGATGCGTTTCGCCGATTTCGTGGTGGCCTTGCCATTCCTGCTGTTCATGATCCTGTTCAAGATCGCCTTTGGCATCGGCCCCGGTGAAAGCGGGGTCATACCCATGCTGATTGCGCTGGTTCTGCTGGGATGGCCCTCCACGGCCAGGCTGGTGCGTGGCCAGGTGCTGCAGATCAGAGAGCAGGGCTATATTGAAGCGGCCCGACTGCTGGGGGCGAAAGATCACTACCTGATTCTGCGGCATATTCTGCCAAACACCATGGGCGTGATCCTGGTAACGCTGACCTTTGCCGTGCCCGCTGCAATCTTCACAGAGGCCTTCCTGTCGTTCATCGGCATGGGCGTGGCACCACCCACACCTTCCTGGGGCTCCATGTGCAACGAGGGTGTTAAAACCATGCTGAGTCATCCCCATGAACTGATCTTCCCGGCCCTGTTCATCAGCGTGACCGTGCTCGCATTCAATCTGCTGGGTGACGGACTGACGGAAGCCCTGGATTCGCGATTGAGGTCCAAGGAATGACCACCGAAGACATCATTCTCAGTGTCAGGGACCTGCAGGTTGAATTTCAAACCTACGGCGGCACGGTCCAGGCCGTTCGCGGTGTCAGTTTTGATGTGACACGGGGAGAAACCCTGGCCATCGTTGGCGAATCCGGGTGCGGCAAATCGGTAACCGTGCAGGCCCTGATGGGTCTGATTCCGATGCCACCGGGGAAAATCACCGGCGGTACGGCAACCCTGAACGGCAAGTCGATCCTGGGTCTGCCACCCAAAGAAGCCAACAAGTTCCGCGGCGTGGAAATCGGGATGATCTTCCAGGACCCCATGACTTCACTGAATCCGACCATGACCATCGGCGACCAGATTGCCGAGACGCTGATGGTCCATCGCGGCAAGTCACACCAGGCGGCGCATGCAGAAGCGATCCGACTGCTGGAGCGGACCCACATCCCCGAGGCCAGCAAACGCGCCAAACAGTATCCCTTCGAGTTTTCAGGGGGCATGCTGCAGCGAGCCATGATTGCACAAAGCCTGGCCTGCAACCCGGCAATCCTTATCGCGGACGAGCCCACAACAGCACTGGATGTGACGATCCAGGCACAGATTCTGGAACTGATGCTGGAACTGCAGCGTACCGAGAATATGTCCATCATACTGATTACGCACGACCTGGCGGTCGTCGCCAGGACCGCTGACAAGGTCTGCGTCATGTACGCGGGACAAGTGGTGGAGTCCGGCGGTGTCGATGATATTTTTTACCGTTCCAGCCATCCCTACACCCTGGGACTGAAGGCTGCCATGCCATCGAATACCCATGATCGCGACAAGAAACTGACGCCCATACTCGGCAGCCCCCCTGACCTGTTTCATCCACCGGCTGGCTGTGGCTACTTTGCCCGCTGTCCCTATGCGATGAACATCTGCCGGCATCAGCTGCCTGCCCTGGAACCTGTTGGCGAAAGCCATGGCGC
>JAQCAK010000254.1 GCA_027621895.1 Pseudomonadota bacterium
GAAGTCCGTGTTCGCAGCCACCTTCAAGTAGGCAAACTCCCCTACCCGGACTCTCGGTGTCTGTGTCGTCGCAACCAGCCGATTTTCAGCATCCTGGTATATGAAAACAGTCAGCTGGTGACCCACTTGAAGGCCGGGTGGGCAGTACTTACCGGGCAGGAGAACCTCCCCCAGGTTTTCCCCGTCCACATAGGCACCGTGATCGGTTATTTTTGCGACACGAAGAGTACAGGTCCGACCGGGGGTCAACATGGCGGGCTCACTAAAGTTTATTGAACCGGCATTCTAGCCTTACCAGGCCTGTTTTGGCGCGCTGTTAGCGCCTCCGGGTCTCAGCTGCCGGATATTCGCCTGTCATGGCCTTCCCAGAAAGGTTCACGCAGATTCTTGCGCATGATTTTTCCCACCGGACTCTTGGGCAGGGGCTCGGCCCTGAAGGTCACCGCGGATGGCTTCTTGTAAGAGCCCAGTCGACGGGCACAGAGTTCTATGATTTCCTCTTCAGACACGCTTGCCCCCGCCGCAACGACGCAGACCGCATGCGGCGTCTCACCCCACTTTTCGTGGGGTACACCGAAGACCGCGACTTCCAGAACCTCATCATGGTCAGCGATCACGTTCTCAAGTTCCATGGGCCAGATGTTGTATCCGCCTGAAATAATCATATCGTCTGCTCGATCAACGATGTACAGGTAGCCATTTTCATCCAGGCGACCCATATCGCCGGTTTTGACCCAGCCACGAACAACGCGTGCTCTGGTTGCTTCCGGGTTATTCCAGAATCCCGCCATCTGGCCATCTGAGCGTGCGACGATTTCACCTACCTCGCCTCGAGGCAACGCCTGGTTCTGGTCATTCCAGATCTCTATTTGCGCGAAAGGAAGCGGCATCCCGCAGGCCCGGAGCGGGGTCGAGCCTTCAACCTCGGCAAACCATTGCGCGGGTCCCATCATGGCAACCGGCAACACCTCGGTCTGGCCATAACCCTGGTAGAGTACATCGCCGAACACCTCCCTCGCGGCAAGCGCCGTGGCATCAGCAATCGGTGCTGCTGCAATCAGGATACATTTCAGTTTCGAGAAATCACGGTCACGTGAGGTCCTGGCCCTGACCAGCGCATTGGCCATGGTCGGCACCATGAACATAAAGGCGATGCCTTCACGCTCCATGACATCCAGTGTTTCTTCCGGGTCAAAGTGATCCATCATCACATTGCAGCCACCACCCAGAAAAGTCGGCAGATACTGGTACCCGGAGCCATGTGATATGGGCCCCATGTGCAGACACTTGTCGCCCGGTTCCACTGGCGGAAACGTATAGAACCAGTCCCGGCCCGCATTCAGCCAGGCTCGATGGGTGTATGCCACACCTTTGGAGAGGCCGGTTGTGCCACCGGTATGGCGGATGATGAAGTTATCTTCCGGTGCAATGTCGATATCAGGCAGTTCTGCCGACTGCGCCGCCAGCCAGTCCTCATAGGTAGCATCACGAACGAGGGTATGCTGAATCGAGGGTACCTCATCGCTGATATCCACCACCTCATGATAGTGCGCATCGCTTGCCACCAGCACTTTGCAGTCCGTATGGGACAGCATATGAACATGGGCTTCACGACCGTTACGCGGATACAGGGGTACCCGGACCAGATTGGCAATAGCAGCACCGTGAAAAAAATCAGCAGCTTCAACCGAATTGTCTTCGATCACACCGACCCGGTCGCCCGGTTGCAGGCCCATTGAAAGCAGTCCGTTGGCCATTCGGATGCCACGATCCCAGGCCTCGGCAAACGAGAGCCTGTGGTCACGATGCACTACGCAGGTTCTGTCAGCATGATTAATGACGGCCTGTTGCATCAAGGTTCTTACATCCATCTGGTCTTCCTCTTTATCATTAACAGGTTCACCTTGCCGAATAACCACCATCAACCGGGATCGTCACGCCGGTCACAAAACTGGCTTCATCAGAAGCCAGGAAACTCGCTACCGCTGCAATTTCCTCCGGCTGGCCCAATCGGCCAATAGGTGTCAGTCCACGCAGGAAGTCTTCGGCGGCGCGATCCTCAAAGACCGGTGCTGTCATCGCGGTCTGGATATAGCCTGGTGCTATGGCATTGACCCTGACACCCAGTTCACCGAAATCGAGAGCATACTGTTTGGTGAGTCCCACCACGCCGTGCTTGGCCGCGATATAGGCCAGTTTTCCCTCTCTCGCTTCAGCCGGGAAGAATCCGCCAGGACTCACCAGTCCCTGGAGCCCCGCAATCGAAGAGGTACTGATAATAACGCCACCGCCATGTTCAGCCATGTACTTCGCGCCATGATCAAGTCCATAGAACACGCCTGAGAGGTTGATCGCTATGGTTTGATCCCAGTCGAGATCACCACCCACGCCCGCGTTGTTGAATAAAATATTCAGTGCCCCCAGTTTCGAAACGGTCTCGGCAATTGCATCACTCACCTGATCGCCGTCAGATACGTCCAGACCAATGGCATCTGCCCTGCCCCCCGCTTCTTCAATCAGGGCAACCGTACCCTCGGCGGCCTGGGTATTGATATCAGCACACATGACCGTCGCGCCTTCACTCGCCATTTTCAGCGCGCTGGCCCTGCCTATGCCGCCACCGGCACCCGTAATCATTGCTACCTTGTTCTGTAATCTGGTGTTTAACTTCGCCATTGAACTTCTCCGGTTTCCATGGGAACTGCTGGGCATTCGACCAGGGTGCAGATCTCGCAGCCGATGCCACATGTTGCTGTCGGACTGTCTGCCGATCCTCCGTCAATCCCAAAAACAATAACCATACATTAATTGCGTTCAGGAAATGAGCAGAGCGTCCCTGGAGAGGCTCTCCGACCGGACTTCTCCATGAGGCACTTGGCTCCGACACCGCCAGTCGGTAATCTTGTAGGACTCAACCGATTGTTTCATGGTGCCCAATATTGCCACCGAAAATATAGTCTTCGATCAGCCCTGCATCGCCAGACAGCAATGGCAGCACAGGATCTGCAAGGCTGTACGAACACTGATCCCTGGACGGTGGTCTAATGACCTGGAGTTTGAATACCGATATCGCCGAAATATAGCTGAGTACGGTGAATCGGACGCCGATATCCATATTTCAACTTTCTCCAAGTCGGGTACCACCTGGACCCAGCTGATCCTGTATCAGCTGACGACCGACGGAGACATGGATTTTGACCATCTTTTCGATGTCTCACCCTGGCTCTGGTACGCCGCCCAGCGACAGGTTAAGCCTGCACAAACTCCGCAACCAAGATTGCTGAAATCCCACGACGACTACCGAAGATTCAAAACCGGGCGCAGAGGCAGATTCGTGTTCGTGGTGAGAGACGGTCCCGATGTCTGCCTTTCGCTGTTTCATCATCGACGCAACTTCAAACGTTACGCAGGCAGTTTCGAAGCGCATTTTGAGGATTTCCTGTACGGCACAGAGTATAACTGGTTTGATCACCTTCGACCCTGGCTGCGCAATGAGTACGGTTTGAACATGCTGGTCATCAGGTTCGAGGACCTCAAGAACAGTTTCAGTGATACGGTCCGGACCCTTGCCAGTTTCTGCGAGGTCGAGCTGGATGAACAACGGCTCCTGAAAATCCGGGAACGATGCAGTTTTACCGCCATGAAAGAGCACGAGAGTCGCCTCGGACCCAGGAACGCGCATTTCGAAGGCGTGAAGGATGCACCCTACGAGGTAAAGCACCCTGACCAGTTTATCCGCAGGGGCGAAGTGGGAGAGGGTCGAGCCTGCCTGACCACCGCTCAGTTGCGTGCCTATCGCGAGCGGTTTGATCGCACCCTGGGTGATATTGAAACAATGGCGAGTTACCGGTGAGCAGAGCCACCACACACTGGTCAAGAATGTCGGCGGCCTGGAAGCACGTCGGATCACCCCTCAGGCCATCACCGGCCGACCAGGCCCTGTTCAACCGGATGATAAAAGATCGGCACCCGGCACCACAGGAGCAACCTCTGGCACTCATCCTCGGGGTAACCGCTGAATTGTGTTTCCTGGACTGGCCACCGGGGACAGGACTGTTTGCGCTGGACAGCTCGCCCGAAATGATCGCCCATGTATGGCCCGGCGACAGGTCGTCTGTGGTCGCCGGCGCCTGG
>JAQCAK010000255.1 GCA_027621895.1 Pseudomonadota bacterium
GTCACCCATGGGCCGCTCGTAGTTCACACCCACGAAACCGCTCCATTTCGGCGCTCCCGGGCGATCGTTGCCGTCCAGGTTCTGGCGTGCGCTGGTTTCTGTCGCCGGCGGTGGTGGCAGGATACAACCCTGGGCTGCCGTCTGGCCGGTAGAGCAGAAACTCTCGAAATCCGTGAAGGTGGAGCTCAGGTACGCGACTGAACCCGTCATGTAGAGCCCGTCGACCGGTGTTGCCCAGTCGAACTGCAGTTCTGCACCCTCAGTGACGGAACCACCAGCGTTCTCGGTGACATAGGCAAACTGCGCCGAGTTGAAGTAGTCAACCTGCAGATCCTTGAAGTCGTAGAAGAAAGCTTCAAAAGTCAGCTGCATGGAGCCGTTCAATACGGCTGCCTTGGCGCCGACTTCAAAGCCGTCGACTTTCTCTGGATCGAAAGTGAAGTCGCTGAATCCAGGGGGAGACAGGTTGCTCAGGATCGCACTGTTGGAAAAACCGCCCGATTTGAAGCCTTCCTTGTAGGCTGCATACAGGGTCAGGTCATCCGTGGTTTCCCAGCGCAGGGTAACTTCCGGAATCAGGTCGTCGAAGTTCTGGTCTGCCGAGGCGACCGTGGTTGTCGGATTGGCCGGATCGTACAGTTTGAACAGACCGACGAAAAACGGGTTTACGTAGGGCTGGTAGAAATACGAATCCTTGTTCTCGTCGATGTAGCGGACACCGGCGGTCAACTGCCAGCGATCGGCAATATCCCAGACGATTTCACCGTATACCGACTGGGTGTCCCCGTCAGTACCGGAGATCTTGTCGTAGGCCGTGTACTCGTTATTGGGATCGGCGGCGGTGTTTCTTGCGCCGGCGAAGTTCACGACCTGGTTAAAGTCACGCTCGGTCTTCTGCAGATACGCACCCACAACGAAATTAACTGGCTGCTCCAGTCGGGTAACCAGGCGAAGCTCGGCGGAGAGGTTGTCAAAATCGTTTTTCTCGCCGGCGAAGATCGTGGTCACGCCACTGGCATCCTGGTCACCAACCCATTGGGCTTCCTGGGTGTGGTAGTTCAGAACGAGCTTGGTATCAAAGTTCTCGAAAGCCCAGTTGAATGTACCGGTCAGGGAGTACGACTCGTACAGATCCCCATCATCGCCACCAAACTGCCGCAGCAGGTTGTTGGTGCGGGCGATTTCGGGCGGCACATTGTTCCAGCCCCGGCCGCCGTCCGGCGCGCAGTCCACGCTGGGCAGGGGAATGGGCTGCACCAGCGGTGTCTGGCGACCCGCGGGTTGCGGATTCACGGCGACAGAACTGTGCGCAATGCCGTTCAGGGCTCGGCAGCTGAACATCTCCAGGGCGCCGCTTGGCGTACCCTGCTCGAACTTGGCGTAGGAGCCCTTGATGTTGTAGTTCATCGTATCGGACAGGTCGCCGGCAATGGTGACCCGCGCATAGGTGGTTTCTTCCTGGGGCCAGTCAGATGCGGCTTTGGGGTTGACATAGGTCCGCTGCGCGAAGGTCGCCGCATCAGTGGTCAGGTAGGCGGCTGGTTCATCAACCGCGTTGTTCTGAATCCAGCCCTCGTCCATTTTCGAGGTCTGTACTGCCAGGCGTATCCCGATCTTTTCATTGATCGGCATTGAGACCATGCCCTCCAGGGTCAGGTCGTCTGATTTGAATTCGTTGTTGACGCGAATGCTGGCCTCGAACTCGTCACCCGGGTTGTTGGTCATGACCGACACCACACCTGCCGTCGCGTTCTTGCCGAAGTACAGGGCCTGTGGGCCCTTGAGGACAGCCACCTGGCTGACATCAAACAGGCCCTCGTTGATGGCACGTCCCTGGGGGAAATACACGCCGTCGATCACGATGGCCACTGACTGTTCGATCCCGATACTGGTCGTGGGCGAGCCGATACCACGAATGCCAACGGTTGCACCGTTGCCGTTACCCGCCCGTGAAATAGACAGCTGCGGTGTGATGGCCTCAAGATCCGTCATGCTCTCGATGCCGTACTGGTTCATTCTTTCTTCGCCGACAGCGGTGAGTGCGACAGGAATGTTGCGAACAGATTCTTCCCCTGCTCGGGCCTGGACGACAATTTCTTCGATTTCATTGGCAAGGATACCCGGGCTTGATGTGAAAGCCGCCAATCCGATGGCAGCAGCCAGGTACCGCAGGCGATGCCTACAGGTCTGCATGATGTTTCCCCTCTCTTGTAGTTATTGCGTGAAAGCCCGACACGCGATCAGCGTGAAAATCGGCATTCAACGGCGCCTGAAATCAGACAGCCCTGTAAGAATATGCTTCGAGTTTGTTCAAGTAAAGTCCACAGGCAAAACGATTGCCGGACCCGTCAATCCTCCGCCCAGGAGGCGCTGCGCTGCATGGCCTCGGCGTAGGGGGCTCGAGCGAACCACAGCAGGCCCACACCCAGGAACCCGAACAGGCAGGTCATGGTGATCATGGAGTATCGAACTCCGTCGATGCCGGGGAAAATATGTTCACTGAAAGCGCCCGCCAACGGCGGGCCGAACATCATGCCCATGGCACCAGTGAGCATATACACCGCGGCGACCCGGGCGCGCAGATGCGGCGGGGTAATAACGGGCAGGGAACCGGCCGCGATACCGAAGGGCGAATTTACCGCCAGCAGGGCAGGCGCGTAGAGCAGATAAGCCCAGCCTGCGCTGGGAGCCACCTGAATCAGCAGCACCGTGGGAATGGCGATAGCCCCGCCGATCATGCCTGCCGTGATATTGGCATCCTGGTGGCCCCGGTCGCCGAGTCGCCTTGCCAGCCAGGCAACAACCAGCGGGCCCATCGGGCCGAAGATCAGAAAGATCCAGCCGAATGTCTGTGAAGCGTCTGCTGCCGGTATGCCGTGAACCCTGACAAAAAAAGTGACACTCCAGAACACGAAGGCATAGCCCATGAGTACCAGGCAGACAAACCCCAGGTGATGGAAGATAAACAGCCGGGTATGGGCGCGATAAAATGCGATCAGTTCAGCCATGTCGCTTTCCAGCCGCTCGCCTTGAAACGGGCGCCTTACCGGTTCACGGATCACCAGGAACAGGAACGCCAGCAGCAGACCAGGTGCACCCACGTAAACAAAGGTCTGCTGCCAGGCGGAAAGTTCACCGATCCCGGGTAACACCATGGGATCTGCACCTTCAACCAGGTTGAGTACCACGCCACCAATCACGAACGCCAGGCCGGAGCCCATGATAGGGCCCATCTGGAAAATGCTCAGCGCCAGGGGCACATCCTTGCGGGGAAAATAGTCAGAGATCAGCGAAGTCGTTGAAGGGCTGAGCGTGGCTTCACCGATGCCCACGCCGATTCTGGCCGCGAAGATCTGCCAGTAGCTTTTTGTCAGCCCGCAGGCGATGGTCATCAGCGACCAGAGAAAGATGCCCACGGCGATAATATGCTTGCGGCTTTTGCGATCCGCCATGGATGCAATCGGAATGGCAGCAACTGCATAAAAAAGGGCGAATACACCATAGAGCCAGCCGATCTCGGTATCACCCACGCCCAGTTCCTGCTGCATGGGTTCGACAACAATCGCGACAATCTGGCGATCAATGAAGGCGATCAGTGATGCGATGATCAGTACAAACACCACGAACCAGGCGTAGCGCCTGTCGGGATAGGGAGGATTCGCGTTACTGCTCATTGAGTGACTTCACGAACCGGGCGGCGTGTTCTCCTGCGATTTTGCCGAAGACAATACACGGCCCGAAAGAACCGCCACCGCCGATATAGCGATCGCCGTGAAGATTGCCCACTGTTTCCCCGGCGGCGTAGAGGCCGGTGACCGGTGTTTCTCCCCGGGTCAGCACCCGGGCATCTGCATCGATCCGCAGGCCAGTGCCGGTCCAGCAGACAATGGCAGGCCGGACTTCCACGCCATAAAAGGGCGGTGATTTCACCGGTGAGAGGGCGCCCTGTTTAAGAAAGGCGCTGTCCCTGCCAATCGCGGCATCCTGATTGTAGCGGGCGATGGTACCCTGCAGGCCCGTGGCATCCACCTGCATGGCGGCGGCCAGGGCTTCCAGTGAGTCAGCCCGATGAATCCGACCTTCAGCGGCTTTTCTTTCAAGCACATCATCCACCCAGTAGGCCTGTGAC